>USDZ01000005.1 GCA_900553525.1 uncultured Oscillospiraceae bacterium | reverse complement strand
TGTACATCCGCATCCCTCCTTTCCAGGAGGGAAAAAGAAAGTGTTATCCCTCCCACGATGAGAGGGACTAACCGCCTATTCCGTTATCGATAGCACCTTACGGCTTTGAATATATCATATTTTCTCATGATTGTCCACAATATAAATTGGAGGGATGCCGAATGCCCAAAAAGCGAAAGGACGGTCGCTACCAACGGAAAATCACTCTGTCGGACGGAAAGAAAAAAATCGTATATGGCCGGACATTGTCCGAGCTAAACGCCGCCGCCGACGCTATCAGGGACGATGACCGCCAGGGAATTAAGGTCGGGGACGATACCTTAGTAGGCGAATGGGCAAAAATTTGGATTGATAAGTACAAGGCCGATCTACGGCCAAATACCCTGCGCATGTATAAGGATGCTTACAATCTCCATATCCTGGACATATTAGGCGATCTGCCGCTCCGTTCTGTACGTCCCGTCCACGCCCGCGAGGTCATGTCAGCGGTGTCAGATAAATCCGAGAGTTTACAACACAAGGTCCTTATCACCATGCGGCAGATATTTCAGACGGCCCAGCAAAACGGTCTGATCGTCAACGACCCGACGATTGGCATTAAAATCACGCAGCACACCGCGCCAGAAAAAACAAAATATCTTACCACCGATCAAGTCAAGAAGCTCATGGAGGCTGTCACAGACACAAAAGCAAGGGCATTTGTGGGGCTCTGTCTGTACTGCGGATTGCGCCGGGAAGAGGCGCTCGGGTTGCAGTGGGGAGATATACGCAACGGCAGCTTGACGGTAAACCGCGCATTAGCCTTTGTTGGCAACCATCCAGATCCGTCCCAGGAGCTCAAAACCAAAGCCGCGCATAGGACAATACCGATTCCCGACCCGCTCGCCCAAATTCTTCGTAATACTCCCAAGACCGGGCTATATGTCATAACCAAAGCAGACGGCGGCCCCATGACGCGAACCGCCATGACACGCATGTGGAATAAAGCGGTTGAAAATATCAATTTCCCGCTCCACCCACATATGCTACGGCACACCTATGCCACAAATCTATATTATGCAGGGGTGGATTTGAGGACGGCGCAGTATCTTCTAGGTCACAGTACTATTCAGATGACAGCTCAGATATATACACATCTGGATCACAAAGACGGCATGAGCGCAGCCGAAAAAATCAACGCGCAATTTGTTTCTATCGTTTGATTTTGAGCAGTTGTATTTCAAAAAGTAGTCAAAAGGTAGTCAAAACCGATTTTAGGGCACAAAGAAAACCGCATGATACAGCCGGAAAGTGGCTATTTCATGCGGTTTTTTATTGGTGAACCATCGGGGATTTGAACCCCGGACACCCTGATTAAAAGTCAGGTGCTCTGCCAACTGAGCTAATGGTTCATCTCGCTTGTCCCTTGCGTATTTGACCAAAAGGCCACTTGGAATATTATATCCAAGCGGCCTGGAAAAGTCAAGCAAAAATTTGGACAAGCCAGAGATCGGCATTTCCATAATGGGCTCTCATCTCAGACCGATGAAAATTTCCTCTCGATCCGCCAACGAAAGGCGCCGGATCCGTTCCACCGCTTCTTTCGTACGATCCCGATCTCCAAAAGCGGTCAAACGGAAATAGCCCTCCCCGTTTCGGCCAAACCCCGCTCCGGGCGTTCCCACCACCTGTGCCCGATGCAAAAGCAGATCGAAAAAGGCCCAGGAATCCAGTCCATTCGGGCAGGCTAGCCAAATATAAGGGGAATTCACCCCTCCGGTATACCAGATGCCGAGCATATCCAGCGCCTGCGCGATCAGGCGGGCGTTCTCCCGATAGTAGGCGATTCCCTCCGCGGTCTGACGCCGTCCCTCCGGCGTGAACACCGCCGCAGCGCCACGCTGGACAATATACGGCACTCCATTGAACTTGGTGGTCTGACGACGCAGCCACATATGGTTGAGGCGCATTCCGTTTATTTCAATTGCATGGGGCACTATCGTCCAACCGCACCGGGTTCCGGTAAAGCCGGCAGTCTTGGATAAGGAACAAAATTCGATGGCACAGCGCTCGGCGCCCTGGATCTCATAGATACTCCGGGGCAGGGTTTCGTCTTGAATAAACGCCTCATACGCGGCATCAAACAGGATCACCGCGTGCTGCTCCAGAGCATAATCCACCCACGCCTTTAATTGCTCCCGAGAATACACCGCTCCGGTGGGATTGTTCGGGGAGCAAAGATAGATCAGGTCCGCCTGTACCGTTTCATCCGGCATGGGTAAAAAGCCGTTGTCCCGGGAAGCGTTCAAATACCTCACCGACCGGCCGGCCATGATATTGGTATCCACATACACCGGATAGACCGGATCGGGTATTAATACGGTATTGTCCGTTTCAAATAAATCCAAAATATTGCCGAGGTCGCTTTTCGCCCCATCGCTGATAAAAACTTCCTGCAAGTCGAGGGCGATTCCTCTTTCCCCGTAATAGGCCTGTATCGCCTGCCGAAGAAAATCATATCCCTGCTCCGGGCCATACCCTCGAAAAGTCACTTTCTCCCCCATTTCGCGTACTGCGGCGGATAAGGCTTCGACCACCGCGGGACAAAGGGGCCGGGTTACGTCCCCGATCCCCAGCCGAATCACGTCCGCCCTCGGATTGGCCTGTTGATATTCGGCCACCCGCCGGGCAATATTGGAAAAAAGATAGCTGTCCTGGAGCTCTGTGTAATGACGATTGATATGCATTCCGGTCTGCCTCCTTTATATTTCCACGACGCCCTCGAACACCGTACGCGCGCCTCCAGTCAGATACACCGCTTGGTCGGTATAACGGATCACCAAATCGCCGCCTCGCAGCTTAACGGTAATATCGGTATTCTTATCGCAGAATCCGTTTTCCACTGCCGCCACCGCCGCCGCACAGGCGCCGGTGCCGCAAGCCCAAGTTTCTCCGCTGCCTCGCTCCCACACCCGCATTTTCAGGGTATGGCGGTCAATCACCTGGATGAACTCGGTATTCACCCGTTCGGGAAACAGCGGATCGTTCTCAAAGCGTGGACCGATCTTCTCGAGATCCAAGGCATCCGGATTGCCGCCGAAAAGCACGCAATGAGGATTTCCCATGGACACACAAGTGACGGCATGTTCTCCCCCCGCAATGGAAACCGTCCGGCCCACCACCCGGTCTCCGCCGAGCTTGACTGGGATCAGCGGGGGCCGCAGTTCAGCCGGGCCCATATCCACCGTGGCCTGCCGGACCTCCCCGTTGATTTTATGGAGGCGGAGTGTTTTGATCCCGGAAAGGGTTTCGATGGTCATCTCCAGTTTCCGTACGATCCCGTGATCGTACAAATACTTGCCCACGCAGCGGATGGCGTTGCCGCACATTTTCCCCTCACTGCCGTCCAGGTTGAACATCCGCATCCGCGCATCCGCCGTCTGTGAGGGCAGGATCAGCACCACACCGTCTCCTCCGATGCCCTGGTGCCGGTCGGACAAACGGACGCTGAGCCCCTCCGGGTTCTCGATCTCGAGGTGCATGCAGTCGAAATAGATATAGTCGTTGCCGCAGCCCTCCATCTTAGCAAACGGATGGCGCCGCCGTTCTTTGCGAAGGCGGTTGATATTAACCAATTCGGTGCTGTGGACCGAATACCGGCTGCGCAGGCTGTCGGCCACCGCATTGGCCGTGTCGAGAGAAGTCAGGCAGGGAATGCTGCGTTCCACCGCTTTGCGACGAATTTTCACATCATCCATGGTGGGAATTCGGCCTTTCGAAGAGGTGGAGACAACATAGTGGACCCGCCCGCTCTCCAGCAAAGTGAGGGGATTCCGGTCGGATTCATGAACCTTCGCCACTTCCACGACCTCCATGCCTCCATCCCGGATCACCTTGGCGGTACCGGCAGTGGCGTAAAGGGTGAATCCCAGATCCCGAAACTTTTTGGCAACGTCCACGATCTCCACCTTATCGCTGTCCCGGACGGTTAAAAACACACCGCCTTCCCGTTCCAGCCGGTATCCGGCGGCCAGCAATCCCTTGTACAGCGCCTCGTCCAGGGTGTCTGCGATTCCCAGCACCTCGCCGGTGGATTTCATCTCGGGTCCGAGATGCGTGTCCACGTTTGTCAGCTTTTCAAAAGAGAACACCGGCACCTTGACCGCCACATAGGGAGGCGGCGGATAAAGACCGGTGCCATATCCCATATCCGCGAGTTTCTCTCCCAGCATACAACGGGTGGCCAAATCCACCATCGGCACCCCTGTGACCTTGCTGAT
Source organism: uncultured Oscillospiraceae bacterium (assembly GCA_900553525.1). Classification (GTDB taxonomy): domain Bacteria; phylum Bacillota; class Clostridia; order Oscillospirales; family Acutalibacteraceae; genus UMGS1623. The sequence continues at coordinate 21,968 of USDZ01000005.1, read as the reverse complement.
ATAGGGGACTGTCCGGGAAGAACGCGGGTTGACCTCGATGACGTAGAGTTCTTCTTCATAGATCAGGTACTGGATATTGACAAGGCCCTTGGTTTTCAGGGCCACCGCCAGCCGCCTGGAGCAGTCCACAATAGTTTCCACCAATTCGTCCAGCAAGTTCCAAGCCGGATAGACAGCGATGGAATCCCCCGAATGTACGCCTGTACGTTCGATGTGTTCCATAATGCCGGGGATCAGAATCTCCTCCCCGTCGCAGATAGCGTCGATCTCCAGTTCCTTACCCATAAGGTATTTATCGATGAGGATCGGGTTCTCAATCCCCTGTGCCAGGATAATGGCCATGTATTCCCGCACGTCCGCCTCGTTAAAGGCGATAATCATATTTTGCCCGCCCAGCACATAAGAGGGTCGGAGAAGCACTGGATACCCGATCCGATCCGCCACCTCCAAAGCTTCCTCGGTGGTCATGACCGTAAATCCCGCCGGTCTCTTGATATGCAGGCTTTCCAGAAGTTCGTCAAAGCGCTCCCGGTCTTCGGCCGTATCGATGCTGTCCGCCGGGGTCCCGAGGATCCGCACCCCGGCTTTTGACAGAGCGGAGGTCAGTTTAATGGCGGTTTGTCCGCCAAAAGCCACCACCACCCCCACCGGCTGCTCGGTGTGGATCACGCCCAGAGCATCTTCCGGCGTCAAAGGTTCAAAATAGAGCCGGTCGGCAGTATCGAAATCGGTGGATACCGTTTCGGGATTGTTGTTGACAATGACCACCTCATATCCGGCCTCTTTGAGAGCCCAAACACAGTGGACGGAAGCATAGTCGAATTCGATTCCCTGGCCGATCCGAATGGGACCGGAGCCAAACACAACGACCGTCGGCTTTTGACTGCCGTGTTCCTGGATGAACTCTGCCGCCTCGTTTTCCTCATCATAGGCAGCATAGAAATACGGGGTTTCGGCGGCAAATTCCCCCGCACAGGTATCCACCATTTTGTAGCTGGGATAGCGGTGTTCCGGCAGAGGATCGCCCGACAGAGAAGCGATTACCTTATCCGGATAACCGGACTGCTTGGCCTCCAGGTAAAGCGTTGTGGTCAGAGGCTCCTCTGCGAGACGGTGTTCCAGATCCACCAGACGAAAAAGTTTATTTAAAAACCAGGTGTCGATTTTGGTGACGGCATGGATCTCTTCCGGTGAAATTCCGCGCTGCAAAGCCTCATATACCACAAACAAACGCCGGTCATCGCACACCCCGATCCGGCGGCGAATCTCCTCCTCCGGCAGTTCTTTCAATTCCGGAGTGTTTAGGCTGAGATGAGAGATCTCGGCGCCCCTCACCGCTTTCATCAAGGCCTCTTCAAAGGTCCGGCCGATAGCCATGACTTCCCCTGTCGCCTTCATCTGCGTGCCGAGCGTCCGCTTGGCATACACAAACTTGTCAAACGGCCATTTGGGAAGCTTGACCACTACGTAATCCAGGGCGGGCTCAAAACAGGCCGAAGTAGTACCCGTGACGGCGTTGGGAATCTCATCAAGGGTATAACCGATGGCGATTTTTGTAGCGACCTTGGCGATGGGATAGCCGGTGGCTTTCGAGGCCAATGCGGAGGAACGGGATACACGCGGATTGACTTCGATGACCGCGTATTCAAAACTGTTCGGCTCCAAAGCAAACTGGCAGTTGCATCCTCCTTCCACCCCCAGGGCGGAGATGATGTCAAGCGCCGCGGTGCGAAGCATCTGGTATTCTTTGTCCGCCAGAGTGACGGCGGGGGCGATTACGATGGAATCGCCGGTATGGACCCCCACCGGGTCGAAATTTTCCATCGAACAGACGGTGATAACGTTTCCTTTCCGATCCCGCATCACCTCAAATTCGATTTCTTTCCACCCCGAAATGCATTTTTCAACCAGGATTTGGTGAATAGGCGACATCCGAAGGCCGTTTCCGGCGATTTCCCGCAGTTCGTCTTCACCCTCGGCGATACCGCCGCCGCTCCCCCCCAAAGTAAAGGCAGGGCGGACGATGACGGGATAGCCGATCTCTCCGGCAAAATCCAACGCCGCCTGTAGATCCGTCACCACCCGGGACGGGATCACCGGCTGGCCGATTCGTTCCATGGTATCCTTAAAAAGCTGTCGGTCTTCCGCCTTATCGATGGTTTCGGGGTTTGCTCCCAAGAGACGGACACCGTGCTCTTTGAGAAATCCATCCTTTGCCAACTGCATGGACAGGGTTAATCCGGTCTGTCCCCCCAGGGTGGACAGCAGACTGTCCGGCCTTTCCTTTATAATGATTCGTTTAATCGTTTCAGGAGTTAGCGGCTCGATATAGATCCCGTCGGCCATGGCGCTGTCGGTCATGATAGTGGCCGGGTTGGAGTTGACCAACACCACCTCCAGCCCCTCTTCACGCAAAGCCCGACAAGCCTGGGCTCCGGCATAATCGAATTCCGCCGCTTGCCCAATGACGATGGGACCTGAGCCGATGACCAAAACTTTCCGAATATCCGGATTCCGTGGCATGTCACTTCGCCCCCTTCATCAAATCGAGAAACCAGTCGAACAGGAATCCGGTGTCTCGTGGACCGCCGGCCGCCTCAGGATGGAACTGGACGGAAAAAGCCGGATGCTTCTCATACCAAATCCCTTCACAGGTACCGTCGTTTCCATTAACAAACCGCATCTCAATACCTTCGCCCAACGAATCCGGCACCACAGCGTAACCATGATTCTGACTGGTGATGTATACCCGGCCGGTGCGCCGGTCCAAGACGGGCTGGTTAGCACCCCGATGCCCGTATTTGAGTTTTTGGGTTCTCGCCCCCTGAGCCAAAGCCAAAAGCTGATGGCCCAGGCAGATGCCAAAAGTGGGGATATTCTGTTCCAGCAAGAGACGGATTTGTTCGATAATACCTCTATTTTCCGCCGGGTCTCCCGGTCCGTTCGAAAGCATCACCCCATCCGGGGCCAAAGCTGTGATCTCTTCCGCCGTGGCGTCAAAGGGAACCCGAATCACCTCACAGCCCCGACGGATCAACTCCCGGCCGATGTTCCTCTTGGCGCCGAAATCCCACAGCACCACACGATGACGCCGCTGTTCCCCCGGCTTCGACGCAACGACCCCCGGCCGGCTGACCGACGCGACGGCATCCTCCACTCGGTACGTATCAAGCGCGGTCTTTTGTTCCGGTGTCAAGAGGGGAGAGCCGGAGATAACCGCGTTCATCACACCCGCTTCCCTCACCAGACGGGTCAAGGCGCGTGTATCGATGCCGTACAGCCCGACGACCTTTTTTTCTTTCAAAAAAGTGTCAAGCTCCCCTGCGCAACGAAAGTTCGAGGGGGCCTGACACCAGTCCCGGACTATATACCCGCGAAGCGCCGGCGCCTCGCTTTCAAAATCTGCAGGGATGACCCCCACATTGCCAATCAAAGGAAACGTCTGCACCACGATCTGGCCGTAATAACTGGGGTCGGTGAGGGTTTCGATATAGCCCGTCATCGCCGTTGTAAATACCAATTCCCCCACCGTATCGGCTACGGCCCCAAACCGTTTGCCCTCAAATACCGATCCGTTCTGCAGGATCAAATAGACTCGATCGTCCATACGCAGCATCCTTTCGCGGAAATTGCCGGAAAAAAGCGTCCATCCGCGGGCGGTATCTCCCCGTCGATGAACGCCCTTGTTCGTCTGTATCCAGTATAACGCACCCTCTGCCCGTTGTCAAGAAAAATGAAGCGTTGTATTGTTTCACTTGCAATAATTTATATTTTGCATCCTATTTTGCCATGTTTTCATTAAATTATGCATCCATTGGCCCCCGCCTTTTCAGCAGACCCGTGTATTATAACATTTGACCGTCTCAATTCGGTATGCCACCTGGGAAAAAGCTCGACGGATCCATTTCCACCAAACTACGCTTTAAATCAAAAGGCGAATCCTGAGCAGACCCTCTCCCGCGATTATTTTCTGTGTACCATCACTTTGCCGTTTTCAGATTCTCTATCATTCTTTAAAAATAATCCACCGTTCCGGAACCCGCCTATCGAGTCCCTTGAGCGTATGGTTTTCGCCAAAAGAGGCTCCATCCCTTTCGGATGAAACCTCTCTCAGACCCGCCTTATCATCGTACCGCTTACGCTTTTTTAGGTTCCTTTATCGATATATCCCGGCGCGTTTTTATCGAAATCTTATTTGTCGTCTTCGTGACAGCAGTCGCAGCCGCATTCGTCGTCCTCACCGATAGCGTCAATATCAAACTCGAGGTGTTCACCGCAGTTCGGACACTCGATACCGCCCTCCATCAGGGTTTCCTCATCGACGCAGAACTCCTCATTGCAGTTGGGGCAGCAAATATCATAAAACTCGTCTTCACAATCCTCGCAACCAAAGCCTTCGTCGTCAGCGCCATAGACCTCGCCCTCCAGAGCGTCAAGATCTTCGTCGATGGCGTCCACCTGATCCGTCAGATCGGAAATAGAATCCTCCAAATCCTCCACGCTCACAGCCAGATCCGACAGCACATCCATCATGGCTTTGAGCATTTTTCCTTCTTTGGTATTTTCATCAACAGCGAACCCCTCGATCAGCCCTTTGAGATATGCGACCTTTTCTGTGACAGTCATCTACTGTCCCTCCTTACGTTTATACCGGCCAAATGGTCCGGCAGATGAAATCCGGAAACGGCTCTCGGCCCTACCCCGGATAGGTTGCCTAAAAATAACAGGGATTATGCGCGCTCCATATATTCGCCAGTGCGGGTATCCACCCGAATCATCTCCCCCTCATCAATGAACAGGGGTACCCGAACCTCAGCCCCGGTTTCCAGGGTGGCAGGCTTGGTGGCGTTGGTGGCGGTATCGCCCTTGAACCCAGGATCGGTCTTCGTCACCTGTAGTTCGACAAAGTTCGGAGGCTCGACACCAAAAACCTTGCCCTTATAAGACATGACTTTGCAAATCATGTTTTCCTTGACAAACTTAAAATTGTCAGAAAGCACGTCACGGCCGATGGGGAGCAGCTCATAGGTCTCCTGATCCATAAAATAATACAAGTCGCCATCGGAGTAAGAATATTCCATATCCTTACGCTCGACAAAGGCGGTCGGGAATTTTTCGTTCGGGTTGAAAGTACGCTCAACCACCGTCCCCGCAATCACGTTGCGGATTTTCGCACGCACAAAGGCGGCGCCTTTTCCCGGCTTCACATGCTGGAACTCAATGATCTGATAGACATTGCCGTCCATCTCAAAAGTCACGCCGTTGCGGAAATCACCTGCTGAAACCATTGTAATATTCCTCCATTATCCTAACTGTCCCTATTCTACCCTACATTCGAGGGAAATTCAAGTATAAATTCGCGAATCCTATGAAAAAGGGCCGCGGCAGTCTGTTTGCAGCGCCCCTTTTTCCTCCGATATGAGGATTTATGTATCCGGATATAGATTCGAAAACCGGCACATCCCGCTCTTCGCAAACGACATCCGCATTCTATTCAACTTCCGCCTGTTTATACTGCTCGATCACCTTCTGTGCCACCTGCATGGGAGCCTCTTCATACCGTTCAAACCGGAATCGGAAGTATCCCCGCCCCTGTGTCAGCGCCCGCAACATGGTGGAATAATCCCCCATTTCCGCCATGGGCACCTCAGCCTCGACGCAGGTCAGACCGTTTTCCGCCGGATTCATGCCAAGTACCCGTCCACGCCGCTTGTTGATGTCTCCCATAATATCCCCTGTATTGTCACCCGGGACATAGACGCTAAGGGTGCCAATCGGCTCCAGAAGCACCGGCGATGCCTGAGGAATACCCGCTTTGTATGCCAAGTTGGCCGCTGTCTTGAAAGCCATTTCTGAGGAATCAACGGGGTGATAGGAACCGTCCACAAGGGTAGCTTTCACGCCGACCATTGGGAATCCAGCCAACACACCTTTTTTAGCGCTTTCCCGCAACCCTTTCTCGACTGCGGGGAAATAGTTGCGCGGCACAGAACCGCCGAACACCGTCTCTTCAAAGACCAGATCGTCGCTCTCACAAGGCTCGAATTCCACCCAGACATCGCCGAACTGACCGTGTCCACCCGACTGCTTTTTATGGCGGCCCTGCACCTTCACCTTCTTTCGAATGGTCTCACGGTAGGGAACCTTGGGGACAGCCAGCGTAACCTCGACGCCGAATTTGCTTTTCAGTTTGGAAACGATTACATCCAGATGCTGTTCGCCGAGACCGGACAGGATCTGTTCGCGGGTTTCGGCATTCGTCTCGTAGGTGACCGTCGGGTCCTCTTCCATCAACCGGTTCAGTCCGAATGTGATCTTTTCCTCGTCTCCCTTCTTTTTGGCAAAAACCGCCATGGAAAGACAAGGTTCTTCAAACGACACGCCGGGCAGTGTAACCGGATGGGCGGGATCGCACAGGGTATCGCCGGTGTTGGTCGAATTGAGCTTGGCAACTGCTCCGATATCTCCGGCTCCGACAAAAGGAACCTCTTCCTGCTTTTTCCCCCGAACGGCGAAAAGCTTGCCGATTTTCTCCGTGGAGCCGGTACGGGTATTGAGCAGTGTCATATCCGGGATCATCTTGCCGCTAACCACTTTGAAATACAGGAGTTTCCCCACGAAGGGATCCACCACGGTTTTGAAGACCACGGCGGATAACGGCGCGTTTTCGCTCGGCTCGATCTCCACCGGAAGACCATCCGCGTCTGTGCCGGTTTCGCCCGCTACGGTTTCCGCCCAAGGAGCCAGCCAGATCAAGCCGTTGAGCAACTGATCCACGCCCTCGAGTTCCAGTGCGGAACCGCAGAATACGGGAGCGATTTCTCCCCGCCGAATGCCCGTTGCCAAACCTTTGATCCGCTCTTCCGGCGTAAAGTCTTCGCCAGAAAAGTATTTCTCCATCAGGTCTTCATCGGTTTCCGCAACCGCCTCGTTAATTGCCGTACGCAAACCGTCCAGCCGATGCCCCATGTCCGGAAGGGGGCGTTCCACCGCCTTGCCGTTTTCATAAGCATACGCCTTATACTCGAGGAGATTGACATAGCACTGTACCTTATGATCCTCTACATAAGGCACCACGATGGGGCATACCATAGGCCCAAATTTAGCTTTAAGTTCTTCAAAGACCTTATAAAAATCCGCGTTTTCATTATCGAGCTTGTTGACAAAAAAGAGTTTGGCTATTCCTTTTTGGGTGGCGGCATCAAAAGCCTTTTCCGCCCCTACCGTCACACCGCTCTTGCCGGATATGACAATGACAGCGCTGCCTGCTGCGCGGAATCCCTCGCTCTTTCCACCGGAAAAATCAAACAGTCCGGGGGTGTCCAGAAAATTCATCTTGGTATCTTTCCACTCCACCGGCAGAAGCGCCAGCGAAACTGAAGCCTTGCGTTTGATCTCCTCCGGATCAAAATCACACACGGTGTTGCCGTCCGCCACCCGTCCCAGCCGGTCGGACGCCCCGGACAGATAGTACGCAGCTTCGGCCAGCGAAGTTTTTCCGGAACCGGCATGGCCGGCAAGCACGACATTGCGGATGTTTTTAGCGGTGTACTGTTTCAATGTTTGGACTCCCCTTTCCTATGCATGAAGCCTCATTTCAACGAAAAACGACGCAACATGTGCTAAATTATACAAAATGCAAACCAAACAACTTGTATGCTTTGATAATTATAACCTATCAGCGTGGGGAATTCAATAAAAAAATATGAACAGCAAAAAAAATCCTCCTCTGCACCAAGCATAAAGGAGGATTTTGGCAGTTATGTACAAACCCTAGTCGGATCATCAAGTTTTCCGTAAGAGAATGGGAAAAATCCACGTCAAAACCGACCATACCAACAGATAGGCCAGGGAATACAACGGCGGAAAAGGCTGTCCCGAACGAAAAGCCAAATAGATGCCGAGAGCCAAACCCAGCGCCCCACCGATCACCTGCAACACAACCGCCAAAACAGCGCCGGTACGCAGGCGGCTGCAGCGTGCAAGGGAGTCCGCCATACCTTCCAGACGTCCGTTGGACGCCAACACCGCTTCGGCATCCGGTTCACTGCCCTTGACAAGCCCGCTGTACGAACGGCCGGCTGTTGCTCCAAGCACCTCGACATAATATGGGTCAAGATCATACACCGAACAAATGAGATCCTCTGTCACATTGGGGTCACAGGTACGCACCAATAAGGTGATCCCCCGCTTTGTCAGATGACGTAGAGCACGGGCCATCCCCTCATTTTCCACATAGCTAACAACAAACATAGCGGACAACACCCCGCCGATGGAGAGATAGACCAGTTTCCGGCCATCTTTAGCATAGCGGCCCTCATAATCGCGGGACGGTACATCTACGCCATGATTCTCCAACAGGCGGCGGGCGCCAACCAACACCCTTCGTCCATTCACCCAACCGGACAGTCCCATATCCTGTTCATAAACCAAGGCATCGGCTTCCTGAAGAATGCCGATCTTATCTTCGATCACCCGGCGGAACACGCTCGACAGGGGTCCGCCAGCCCGGATAACGACCGAAGCGGCATCCAGAATCGCCTCGTCGATCCGTGTTCCAGAAAAGGTTTTGATCCCATGCAACAAAACGCTTTCACTCGGGAAAAGTTCCAGGGCATCCACTACCAAAGCGTGCGGATCACCAAACTCCTCCACCGCTTTCCATCCCGAGAGCATCCCGCCCCAGCGGAGACTTTTCTTCGCGGCGAGAAGAAGAGGAAGATTGGCCGCCGTAACCGCCGCCACCGGGGCGGACAAACAAACCATACCACAGAACAGCGTGAGCGCCTCCATCCAAGCGGATGCGCCATTCATCGCTGCATATATCCCGGCCGTGACCACAGAAGCGGCAACCGCCAGCGGAACAAAGACCCGCATCACCCGGTCACAGACGTCCGATTCGTAGGAATGCTCAAGAAAATGAGACAAAAATCCCGAACGTCGGAAATACACCACCTCTGGTTCGCCCATAGCGACAGCCGGACGGCCGATTTCCACAGCCATATGGGGATCTTCGATCAAGCGAGCCGCATATTTCTCACCCGGATGTGAAACAAAGCGAAAATTATCGCAGATACGCGAAATCCGCATTTGTTTGCCTATGGCTCCGAGTAGTATGCCCAATCCCGCCACACCGGTCATCAGCGGGACATTTCCGGAGGCCAGAGCGTCGGTACCGGCAAACTGCAAAGCGGTGTGAATGAACGCAACCAACGAAGCGATAGACACCGCACTGTCCGCATCAGCTTTCAGCCGGAACAGTCCCGCAATCCCTCCGCCTACCATGCGGTGGTTGAGTACCAGCATCACACCTAAAACAAACAGATGAATGGATAAAAACCAAGTCGGATCAATGGGCGGAACGGGGGTGATAAAGGTCATCACCGTCAGCCACAGCAACACCCCTTCGAGTACACCGGTCAGCGCCAGGACAATCCAGCCGGTTCTGCGGCGATAAGACAATTCGCTCTGCACCGCCTCAGTATCTGCGTAGCTGGTATAATCCTCCAGTTCGATTTCTTCATATTCCTCGGCTTCTTCAGAGGGATCGTTGTCTTCTTCCTCGCCAGCGAGTTTGAATCCGGATTCCTTTAGCCTTTGGCGATTAAAATGCTCCATTTTTTCCCGTCTGACTTTGGAAAGGCGCGCTTCCAAATCGTCTTCACCATCCGGTGTCCTCTCCTCATCCACCAGCTCGTCGAGATGCATCTGCCCCTCTTCGAGCGGGTTCTCCTGCGGTTCAGAAAGAGAGGATGCCGCCGGTATCACTCGCGTGCGGGAAGTGTCCTCAGCTGATAGGGAACGGGAACGCGCGGCTTTCGGCATCGGCGGGACCGGATGCACAACCGGCCCCACCACCACCTTAGGAGGCTGCTCAACAGCCGACACAGAGCTTTCCTTTTGGTGGATACCCTCTGGATAATGAACCTTCACAGGGGGTTCATAAACTCGAACATCGTCTTCATCTTCGAGTTTGGTGCCGGAAGGCACCGCCGCAGCCTGCCGGCGCACCGGTGTATTTCCCCCCCGCTCAACACCTTGGCTTCTTTCCTTATGAGCCAATAGATCGCGTTGTGCCTCTGTTCGCCCGGCCTCTTTTGGCTCCTCTTTGTACAACGGTTGGATACGAGGCGAATAGGGAATATCCGAGGACGCAGAGACGGACGAAGTGTCCGTATGAGCAGGTACAGCCGATCTGGCTGCCGCGCTGTTTTTCATCCGGCGCGCCTCTTCCAGGATCTCATCAATATCATATGCCGGCTTTTGTTCTTTCCTGTCCATACAAACCCCCACGCTCTTTTCTGGATCATCGGGCCGTCCAATTGCGGCGCTGCCGCAGTCCTTCGTACAACAGAACTCCGCAGGCGACCGAGGCGTTAAGCGAACCGATGTGCCCGGACATCGGCAGCGAAACCAAAAGATCACAGGCATCCTTGACCAAACGGCTGATTCCCCTGCCTTCCGAACCCACCACCAAGGCTGTAGCGCCGCTCAGATCCGCAGAACACCAGGTTTCACCGCCCATATCCAGGCCATAAACCCATACGCCCCGTTTTTGTATTTCTTTGATTGTCTGGGTGATATTGGCCACCCGGGCCACCGGCACGTATTCCACCGCACCGGCCGACGCTTTGTACACCGCCGAGGTCAGCCCTGCGCCGTGCCGCTTCGGCACGATCACCCCATGAACGCCGGTTGCCTCGGCACTGCGGAGAATGGCCCCAAGGTTATGCGGATCTTCGATCCCGTCGCAGATCACGAAAAAAGGCGGCTCTCCAGCTTTTTCTGCGGCCAAAAACAAATTGTCCAACGACGCGTATTCTTTACAGGCAGAAACGGCGGCGATGCCCTGATGATGCGGGCCGCAAAGCTGATCCAGTTTGCGGGGATTTGTCTCTTTGACCGGAATGCCGCGTTCGCGGCAAAGAGCGAGAATCGGAACGATGCTTCCGCTCCGCTCCCCCTTCGCCACCAGGACGTGATCCAGATTCCGGCCGGCTTTCAGAGCCTCTTGAACCGCATTGCGGCCGGTCACCACATCCCGGTCGGCCGGCCGGCCGCTTTCTTCCCATATAAAACGGTTGCCGTCCGGTCGATTCATGATACTCCAACCCCAGTATTCGGAAAAATTTGTCGAACGAAATCGGGCATCCGGCCGCCTACATCCATCAAACCGTATATCCACTCTACGTCTGGCCGGAATAAGTTGGGTTTATTATAGCATATCCGTTCAAAAAAACAAAGCCGTTTTCTTTTCAAAAATCTCCGGCCCATCCATTTGAAGATGGGCCGGAGAAACCGACATCTCAATCCTCCCGGCGGACAACTGGGGCAGCCGCCGCCACAGGAGTTGCCGCAACTGGAACGGACGCACTACGTGCGCCGCTGTTAGCGGGCATGCTATTGAAGTAATCGATCACGCCGTCCGTCACCGCCTGCATCAGTTTGTCCTGATATTCCGGCAGAATGAGGCATTCCATATCGGTTGTGTTGGTTTGAAAACCACATTCAATCAAGACGGCGGGCATATCGTGAATCATTCGGGTGATATACAGGGTTCCCCAGCGGACAGGTTCGGCCCGGGGGGTCCCTGCCGCCGTTGTCCCCACACCGTATTGGGTTTCGGCAGCGTGGATCCGGTCATACAGCTTCTGGCCGGCTTCGTATCCGTACTCGCTGTAATAATGTACCGATGCGCCGGTGGCCTTGCTGTTGCTGGCGGCGTCCATATGAATGCTGATGAGCAGATGATACCCACGGTTATGCGCCAACGTGGGACGATCGGTAAGTTCGAGAATCACATCCTCGGTTCGGGTCATATCCACTGTCGCCCCTAAAGCCTGGAGCTTGTTGCGCAGAGTATTGGCATAGTTGAGGTTGAGCTTTGCCTCAGCGGGTTTTTCCCAGGGACCGCCATGGCCTGGATCCAGCAGGATATAGACCCCTTCCAGCGGCTTGGCGGAGGAATTGGAGGCGATATCCGCCGGGTTCAGGAAGGAAAGATGAAGGTTTCCTTCGTTGTCCCACACCTCCGAAAAACCGTAAAACGCGCCTTTGTTCCGTAAATACATCCGCAGGGTCCAGGCGGTGTCCCCCTCCTGGATCCACTCGGCCGAACGGATCAGAGGACTGTCCGAAAAATCCGGAGCCTCGTCCACGGAAGAAACATAATAGAAGGTGATATCCACATATTCCGCCGTCAGGCCGGTGGAATTGACCGAATAATTGGGCTGACTGGTCGTGGAGTCGTTCCGGTATTGCTGAGGCGACAGCTTGATATTATACGGGATGCGCCACTGGGGGCTGACAGTCAGCATAGTATGGCTTTTTCCGATCGAAACCGACGGCGTTCCCAGGGCATTGGCATGAAAGTCCTCAGCGGCGAACAGTTGCGCGTCTTTTTGATAGACACGACGTCCGGAGGCAAAAAGATAATAGGAGTAGCCGGTGTTCCCAGTATCGTATACGGTTTTGACATAACAATCGGTGGTTCCCTTGGGTAACTGGGAATTGTAAGAACGGGAATAATCGTCGGTGGTGGTGCCGAGAAAGGTCTCCGCATACTCCGCCGTAATGATCGCCACCTGGCCGCTGGTTACTTTTCCGCCTTGTCCCAGCGTCGGAGACAACGTTTGGAGACCGTCGAGAGTCCCTGGCAAGTCGATGTCCGGCAGAGAAGAGCCGTCATCAGGCAGGGCATTGACGATGATAGAACCCCCGGTTTTACTTTCGGTCAGACCGTTATAAGTAGCCGTCACCTTCACCGCACCCAGGTTCTGCGTCTGCCCACGGATTCCGGCAGGCAGATCGAATTCCCCCGAATAGTTGGTGAAGGCCGAGTCCTCACCGCTCGACTCGTCGTCCTTAACCGGCGCCTCAACCATCTTTACAGCAGTGCCGCCCACGGACGCCGTGACCGTCGCCCCCTTGCGGGCCACCGCGTTGATGATGATACTGCCGCCGCCATCAAACGCCATATCCGATGTGGGCGTCATACTTTGCAGCACCACCACTTTGTAGGTCACTTTATAGGTCACGGTTGTACCCTTGTGAGAAAGCTCAAACGTATTCAAGCCTGGTGTCAGGGTGTAATCACAGGAAAAAAAGCCGTGTTCCGACAACGCCACCGTTTCCCCATTGATGGTCAACGGGAAATTCGGATCGGCACTGCCTTGGAAGGAGACCCCTGACTCATTGGTGGTATAGGTAACTTTGGACGGGGCCGTGACCTTTAAGGTGTCAGAGATATATTCAGATAATATCGTGCCGCTATAAGCCTTCATCAGCGCCGTCGTACTACCGGAGGGATCGGCACGAAGCGCCGCCACCGAATCGTATACGCTCCCTTTCCAGGCCGCCGCCGCGCGGCAGGCGAGAAGCTGTTCGGATAGCTGGCTCGGTGAATCCCATCCCCTCTCCTGCCCGCCGACTTTGGAGGCGGCATGGGAAATATACAATGGGGTTCCGGTTCTCTCACACAGAGCAGACCACCAGTTCAGGACCGCGCCAAAAGTCGCCGTACGATGGGTGGTAGATGTAAAGTCTTTTACCATTACAAAATTAAAGAGCCCTTCTTCAATCCAGGAAAGGGTGTCGGCATGTCCATCGGTCATTTCCTCATAATAACTGGCGGTTTCGGAGCCCCTTTCATCGACCGACTTGTGCGCCCATATGCCACGGGAGAGAAGACCGGTATAGAAATTGCGGTTAGCCGTGTGTATGGCGGCGACCGCGCGTTTGACCACGCTGGTGATAGCGTCTGCTGTAAAGGCATCTATATTGTCAAAAGTCGTTTGAGCGGCAAAAGCCTCAGCATTGCCCGTGGTCCCCCCCGCCATACTGACATTGCCCAGCAGATATCCATCAAAACTGTAGAGCGGCGCCGCCTCCTCCACCATCGATATCATTTTCTCCGCATCCGCCGCTACCGTCGGATCCCAATAGGACTCGTCCGACATATGAAAATCAAACACCCCATACACATACAGGCCCTTCGCCTTCGCAGAGGTCAGAATATAGGAGAGAAGGTCAAATGTGCCTCCGTCTTCATCCTGTAAGGAATCGGTATCCAAAACCCGCGAGGCATACAGCGCTTTCTCTCCCTTTGACAGAGGAACGAACACCGTATTGAAATTCCACTCCAGCAGAGAGGCTAACGCCGTATCAATCTGCTCTTTCACGGTTTGAACCGTATCTTTTTCCGAGGTCCAGTAATCGGTTCCCGCCGACAAAAAGGCGCCTCGCATCTCGATAGGATAAACGTAAACCGGATCCGGTTCAGGTTCGGGTTCCGCCGAAACGGGGTCTTCTCCCACCGTTCCGGAAGAGGCCGGCTCCTCAGAGATATCCGACGTAGCGGGACGGTGGAATACTCCCATCAGCGTCTCCAGCACCCCATTATGCACCAGCAGGACGGCCAGCACAATGATCAAGACGGTTCCGGCTGAGACCGCCGAGCCGATAATCCATTTTTTTGGAAAAGGCGCATGTCGCGCGTGTTTGGCCATACTCGGCACCTGACCTTTCCGCCCAAAAGGGCCCTGTTTCAATCCCGCAGCAGCGGCAGCAAATTTTCCACTTCCCGCCGGGCAATATCCGCCTGATTGCCCGATGACCAATGATTGGTGTAATCAAAATAGGTATAGCTGTAAAAAATCATTCCCGGAACGTTCTGAGATCTCAGGTATTCCACCGAACGCTTCATAATGTCGTCGTGATTGGCCCATTCGGTTCGGCCGGAACCGGCCCAAGTGTCGTCCGATATGGCCACTTTGTAGATCGCCAGTCCGATATACAGCTTTACGCTGTCGGCACGCGGCTGCGACATCCACTGATCCACCACTTGATTAAAAGGGGAACTGCCGTGGAGAAAGCCGAAATAGACCTGAGGACATACATAATCCACATATCCAGGCTGCGCCAGCCATTTGTGCGTATCCGCATACATCTGAGAATACGTTTTGTCGTAATCATGGGATGGAGAGATACCGAACAACACGCCCGCTTCATGTGCCACATGATAACTCCCCATAACCAAATTGTCCACCGCAGCGCGGCGCCAATCGGCTACACTCAGATTTCCGCCAGATGCCGCATAGTCCGCTTCCTCAAAATCTTCCACCGATACGGACATCAATCCGGTCGGGTAAAAATAGTCATCGTATTGAATGCCGTCGATCGCGTAATTGGCTGTCAATTCCCGCAGTCCGTCCAAGATCAGCTTCTGCGCGTTCGCCGAGGTCGGAACATAATAATACCGGGTGACGCCGCCGCTGGTCTTGGCAAAATAGTCCGCACCCGACACGCGGTAGGAAAAATCCGCGCCGATTCGGTAGGGATTGACCCAGGCATGAAGCTGCAACCCGCGGCTGTGAGCGGATGCGACCGCGTAGGCCAAGGGATCAAAGCCCTCCCCAATCAAACCGGTCACGGAGGCGGCCGGTTTGAACAGGGAAGACGGATAATAAGCGTCGCTGTTTGCCCGCACATGAAAAAAAACCGTGTTTAAGCCGTAGGACTTGCAGTTGTCCATCACCTGGTCGATCGCCGCTTTGGCAGCTGAAACCGTCTGGCCTCTAAACATGGCGTCGAGTTCTATGTAGGAGAGCCACACGCCTTTCATCTCGGAAGGACTGGACGGAGGCAGACTATTGGGCGGCACGGTTGTCGTCGCGGTGGTTTTCCCTGCGGTCGAGGAAACGGTTGACGTCGAAGGTTCCGTATCCGCGTCCGTGGACGGTGCCTGCGAAGAGGGGCCGGAAGAAATACTTGTAGGATTGTCCACAGTCTCCCCCACCGTATCGGCGGACGTATCCGCAACTGTCGAAATATCCGTCGTCGTATGGCTGGTGACGACCGTCCCTAGAGTGGGAACGGTATCTTCGCCGCTGCTGTTATCCGGAATCGTATAAGGCCGAAAACATCCCGTATGAAAACAAAGGACCGCCGCCAAAAGAAGCGGTCCCAGAAATTTATAGCGCCTCATCCTCTTCCTCCCATATCCTGCAAAAAACGGGAATATCT
Source organism: uncultured Oscillospiraceae bacterium (assembly GCA_900553525.1). Lineage (GTDB taxonomy): Bacteria > Bacillota > Clostridia > Oscillospirales > Acutalibacteraceae > UMGS1623. Next base: position 5,945 of record USDZ01000005.1, on the reverse strand, counting down.
ACAATGTATTGTACCGCCTGATGGCATTCCGGTCAACCGCTTCCGACAAATTCTTTGTTTTTCCCATTACTTTCCTGTCTTGACACTGGGACATTCGCATTCTATGATACCATATGACCCGTATGCGTTATATAGAACACGAAGAAAGGACAGGCCTCATGCTTATCTGGATAACAACCGGTTATCTCGCGTGGATTAACCTTATAGCCATTTGCGTGACTTTGTGGGATAAACGGGCGGCCCGCCAGCACTATAAACGGATTCCGGAATCCGCACTCTTATTTCTGGGATTGATCGGGGGCAGTCCGGGGATGCTTCTGGCGATGAAAGCCGTACGGCATAAAACTTTGCATAAAAAATTTATGATTGGACTTCCCATCATCATAACGTTGCAAATACTATTGTCTATCGTTATTTGGATACATCGCCACATCTCATAAAAAACGGCTTGAACCATAAAAGTCCAAGCCGTTTTAAAAACAAGAGCCTATCCCTGGAAATAGGAGATTGTCGATGCGCCGTCTCTCGTCGAGCCGCTTGCCAACCGCCAATAACTAAGGATTGCGCAGGCTTTTTCAGGATTCCTTATCCTCCAAAAGATCGCTGATCGCCTCGTGAAATGAGTTGATATCCTTAAACTGACGGTATACGGAAGCAAACCGCACATACGCCACTTCATCAATTTCCTTGAGCTTGTCCATCGCGTATTCCCCGATGACCGCGGCGGGCACTTCCCGTTCCAGGGAATTCTGCAGCTGCATCTCGATATCATCCACAGCCCGTTCCAACGTTTCAATCGGAACCGGCCGTTTCTCACACGCGCGCAGCATGCCGTTAAAGAGTTTGTTTCGGTCAAACAGTTCCCGAGACTTATCTTTTTTCACCACAATAACAGGGAGATTTTCCACCGCCTCGTACGTGGTAAACCGTTTAGCGCAGTTCAAACATTCCCGCCGGCGCCGGATGCGGGAATCCTCATCCGTAGGCCGGGAATCGATGACCTTACTTTCCGCAAAACCGCAATAAGGACATTTCATAACGATCACCTCTGAAAGAAATCCGCACACATCCGTTTCCGGCGACGATATCCTTGCACCCTCTGCTCATAACTTTGGATCATTATACCACACCTGTTTTTCCAATAGCAACAGTATTTTGGGTAAAAATTCCATTCTCTTTTTGAAGAAAATTCGGTGCGAACTTGATATCTGTCCGATGTGCATTGAAAAGGGCGGGGTACCCTCTATACCCCGCTCTTTTCGAGTCAACTATCCGCTTTTTTGTCTGCTTCGGGGCTGTCTGCCTCTTTTCCCAGGAATTCCGGGATTTTCATACCGGCCATTTTGAAGGTCTCGCTCAGAGGCGGAATCGACTTCATCATGCCGGACAGAAAATTCGCCGTTGTAGAAGAGCCGTTTTCCCCGTTCATGCTATCCCAGACCGTGATCTTATCGATATTCAGATTTTTAATAGCCTCCACTTGGATCTTCGTGAGTTCCTCGATCTTATCGGTCAGCAGAAGCTGCACGGCCGCATCCGGATTTCCGCCAGCCGCCCGGACAATTGCGGCAAAACCCTCGGCTTGCTTGGAAAGGATCTCCTGAACACCGCGGGCTTGAGCTTCCATCTTGGCATAAATGGCGTCGGCCTCACCTTTTGCCAGACGGCGAGCCTGTTCCGCTTCGGCCTCGGCTTCCAACACCTTTTTTTCCTTCTCGATCTGGGCCTTGACAATGACATCGGCCTGCTGCGTCGCCAGTTCACGGGCGGCACGAGCCTTTTCAGCCGCCTGCTCGGCGGCGTAGGCTTCTTCCTTCGCCTTCGCCTCGGCCAGTTTTTCCGCCGTCACGGCACGGCGGAGAGCCTCTGCTTCCAGTTCGCGCCGGGTGGCGTCCGACTTGGCAACATTGGCTTTCGACGTATTTTCACCGTCCACGGCGGTGGCGTTAGCAGCCGCGACCGAAATCCGCTGATCCCGCACGGCATTCGCTTCACCGATAGAACCCTCGCGGTTCCGTTCGGCCACGGAAATACGGGCCTCGTTGATCGCCTTGGCAGCCGCTTCCTTACCCAGCGCCTCGATATACCCGGATTCATCGCTGATATCGGTGACGTTGACGTTGATCAGCCGCAGACCGATCTTACGCAGTTCGCTCTCCACGTTAGAGGAAACGGCAGCGAGAAATTTGTCGCGGTCGATGTTGATTTCCTCGATCTCCATCGTGGCGATGATCAGGCGCATCTGACCGAAAATGATATCCTTCGCCAGTTCCTGGATCTCCTGGAGCTTCAGGCCAAGCAAGCGCTCAGCAGCGTTCTGCATGGTGCCGGGTTCGGTCGAGATCCCAACCGTAAAACGGGCGGGAACATCGATCCGGATATTCTGGCGGGAAAGGGCATTTTTCAAATCGACACTGATGGACATGGGCGTCAGATCCATGTATTCATACGATTGCACCACCGGCCATATAAAGGCCGCACCGCCATGGATGCAGCGGGCGGAACGGGCAGTCCCGTCCTTATTTTGCCCGACTTTACCGTATATGACCATCACTTTGTCGGACGGGCAGCGGCGATATCGGGCCAGTACCATCAGCAGTAAACTGAAGGCCAGGATCACGACGACGACTGCCGCAATGATAACGGCCGGAGGCAGGGATGCAGCGAGAATGGGAACCATGTACAACACTCCTTTAACTTGAAATATATGGGTATGCCATTGGGAACAGAATCAGACGGACTCTTCCGTCAGCGGTGTCACCACCAGAACGTTCGTAGGGGTCACGCCCACCACCCGGACTTGTTGTCCGGTTTTGAGGCTCTCTTCCATACAGACGGCATCGAGTTCCATAAAGCGCTCCTGTATTACCAGGGTGACTTTGCCTTTTCCTTCTTTTTCCATGGGCACATACACCTCGGCAATCTTTCCAATCGCGTTGTGAAAATCGAGATTACCGCTCTGCTGCATACGCAGAGAGAATAGAATAACGACGGCGACCAGCGACATGGCGGCAAATCCAGCAACAAGCGCGACGGGAAAGGCAATAAAAACCGTGACGTGCAGATCCAGCAAGGCAATCGCCACCCAGCCGAATATGGCCAGAAAGGCCACCACTCCCCGCAGTGTAAACAGCCGTAGGCCGACATCATGATCCGACATGGAGCCGTCGTGCGTGCCATGCTCAAAAGCATGATCGGTGTCACAGGCACCGCCGTCGTGAAAATCCGTCGGCGTATCCGGAGCCAGGCCATGTCCTCCATCATGATCGAAGCCATGATCCAGGTCGGTATCTCCCTCATGACCCAACCCGAACAACAGCATGACCGTCTGGATGATGAGAACCAAAGTCGACGGAACAGCGATGATATACAGGATCTGCTCGAGCAGATCCAACTGGTTCCACCATGCGAACATTGAAAAACCTCCATTCCAAGCCGACCGGCGGACTGAGATCCGCTCGGCGGGACTCCGGCACGGGTCGGGCGGCCGCGGCACGCCCTCCCCTTTATCGGATAGCCGTGTGGTACAGACTGTCTGCCTCCTGCACCAACGCCGCGGCCGCGGCGTTGAGCAGAATGATGATCATGGCCTTTTCCAGCCGTTCTCTGGCATCCGGCACGGGCCCCTCATAACCCTCAAGTTGCTCACCAATGAGGGCTATGAGAGACTCGCGATTTACAGAACCCTTTTCCTGGCATTTTATAATCGCCGTGCTGACAAGGGTATACAACTGAGGCTCGGGGATAATATCGTCCGACCGGTCGTCTACTCGACCGTTGATATATTGCAAAAGCCGTGCAATCTTTTCAATCTGCATAGTCGGCCGAAGAAGATTGATCATTAAGATTCTCGCGACCTGCATCTCCCCGTATTTCTTGTTTACCGGATTGGCCACCCATCCGCGTTTGACCCAGTTTTGAATAGCCGCTCCGCTTTGCCCTGTCATTTCCGAAAGCTGGGACAAGGTCAGTCCTCCTCCCGACACCGCGAACACCGGCTCAAGCAGAGCAAACCCCTTCTTCTCTTCACCGGGCGGGATCGGTATATTGGTCCCTGGTAGTGTCATCGGCGGCATCCTCCTGATTCATCCATTGAACTTTCTTGAAGTTCTGGTTTATTATATCACGCGGTCACTCGAACTTCAAGCGAATGACTTGCCGGATTTCATCAAGCGGATGTCTCCAGATTTTATTATCTCTTATTATCTTTTCAACACGTCGAATTTCTCCTGTTTTCTCCGGATTTTATTATTTTCAGAAGGAATGGGATTAAGAGAGGCTTAAGATTTTCTGCCGCCAGATTTGCGTCTTCTCTGGTACAATAAATAAAAATGTGTTACACTAATTTGCAACTGGATACATAGATGATGACGGCAGAGGAAGGACGGCGTTGATTGGGATGAATCCGACGGTTTTGGTATGCGACGACGACAGAGAAATTGCGGCGGCGGTAGATATTTATTTAACCGCCGAAGGATACACCGTTTTACAAGCCCACGACGGGCTGGAGGCCATCGAGGCTGTGGAAAAGCATCCTGAGATCGAGTTGATTCTCATGGACATCATGATGCCCCGCCTCGATGGAGTGCGGGCGACCATGAAAATTCGGGAAACCCATAACATTCCTATTATTATGTTATCCGCCAAGGGAGAAGACAATGACAAAATTCTGGGCCTGAATATTGGGGCAGACGATTACATTACCAAGCCTTTCAACCCCATGGAGCTGATCGCGCGGGTACGGTCACAGCTCCGCCGGTTTCACAACTTTGGCGTTTCCGGATCGTCCGCCGGTGAAAACGCCTCCAGATATGTCAACGGCGGCCTGGAACTCGACGACGGCGCTAAAAGAGTGACGGTGGACGACCAAGAAGTTTCGCTCACCCCCGTGGAGTATAAGATTGTAAAATATCTTATGGAAAACAGGGGACTGGTTTTTTCCAGCTCTCAGATTTATGAAAACGTCTGGAACGAACCCTCATATGGCGCGGATAATATTGTGGCGGTGCATATCCGTCATATTCGTGAAAAAATCGAAATCAATCCCAAGGAACCCCGGTATATCAAAGTCATCTGGGGCCATGGATACAAAATGGAAAAACTGTCGTAACGTGAAAGGATGACATCCATGAAGCTGCGGGAAAGCCTGTTTGCCAAATTGTCCGCGGTGGCCTTGGTACTGGCATTGAGCGCTCTGGTCGGATACGGCGCCTATTTTTCTGCGAACTTGCTTATGCGTCAGGAAGTATATAAAGACCATTATGTCGAGACCCAAATCTGCGAAATGCAGATGCAGAACAGTGCCTATGATGTGAGCGAGTACTTTAAGCTCACCATGCTCTCTCGGAAACAGGATCTGACGTATGAGCAACAGACCCAACTCAATTCGCTTCGGGATTTGATCGGTCCGGAAATCAAGGGAAACTTTGTGTGGCAAGTCATGGATAAGACAGGAAATGTCCTGCTTTCCAACTTTGATGACGAAGGGTCCGCCCTCACTCAGTTGACAAACGGCGATTACCGATACGATTCTTTCACTCTTCAAGACACCGTGGCTGACGCCGACGGAAACTCCACGACCACGGTCACGCGCTACCGGATACAGTATGGACTTCGAGCCGATCTCCCGTACAAAGACGCGTATAGCAAGGCGTCAGCGGATTTTCAATATGGCAAGCGCTGGTTGACACCGGTGATGGGACTGACGGGTGCCGGTCTGATCGCCGTGTTGCTGCTTTATGGTTTTCTGGCCGCATCGGCCGGGCGGAAAGCCGGTGAAGACAAAGTGGCTTTGAACCCTTTTGATAAAATCTGGACCGAGATCCCAGTCGCTTTATTTTTTATTTTGGCGTTTTTGGCGGTCGCCTTTGCCGCGGATGGAAGCGGCGGATTATGGTTTATGATAGCTCTGCTGGGAATCTGGGCTGTCACCTTCGGTTTATCGT
>USDZ01000004.1 GCA_900553525.1 uncultured Oscillospiraceae bacterium | reverse complement strand
CAAGTCCACCCTCCTGAATGCGCTGACCGATGCGGGCGTATTGGCGGAGGACAAGCTTTTCGCCACCCTGGATCCGACCGCTCGTGCCCTCCGTCTGCCCGACGGCCGTCAAGTGCTGCTGATCGATACGGTGGGCCTGGTCCGCCGTCTGCCCCACCATCTGGTGGATGCGTTTCATTCCACCCTGGAAGAAGCCGCACAGGCCGACGTGCTGCTCAACCTCTGTGATGCGTCCAGCCCCGAGGCGGCGGAACACCTGCGCGTGACACGCGAACTGCTCACCTCCCTCGGCTGCATTGGCCGTCCCATCCTCACGGTGTTCAACAAATGCGACCGCCTTTCCGATTCGGAAATGCCGCTGGCCGGGGAGGACCGGGATTCCCTGCGTATCAGCGCTAAAACGGGAGAGGGATTGTCCGCACTGCTCGAAGCTGTAGCGGCGGCTCTGCCTCCCGACCGGAGAAAAGTGAGTCTTCTTCTCCCCTTCCGGGAAGGCGGTCTTGCGGAACTATGCCGGAGAGAAGGTGCGGTGGAAACCGAGGAATATCGGCCGGAGGGCGTGTTTATGAAGGTCACGCTCGGTGCCCGGCTGCTTGAAGCCGTCAAGGAATATGAACTGCCGCCCCAGCCCTCTTCTATGGATTAGGTCGATCAGGAAGCCCCTGCGTCCCTCCATCTCTTGTATCACCGAAACTGGGATGCGGGCCTTTCAGCCGCGTTTTGTTCGGGACCGCCGGCGGCCCATGCGTAGCCTAAAGAGGAGAAAATAGAAAGAAGGGATTCTGTGAACACCCGTTCATATCGGTTCACCAAAAAAGGCGCTTTCTCCATCGCTGCTTTCGACACCTGTCAGAACGGCGGGCTGAATAAAGAAAAGGGGTTAATTCTGCTTGAAAAGAATATTCAGAAGATGGCGGATCTGCAGGAGCGTTTCTACGCCCAGGATCGGGACGCCCTGCTGCTGATTTTCCAGGCGATGGACTCGGCCGGCAAAGACGGCGCGATTAAGCACGTGATGAGCGGCCTCAATCCTCAAGGGGTACAGGTCTATAGCTTTAAACAGCCGTCGGCAGAGGAACTCGACCACGACTACTTGTGGCGTATCCACCGCCGGCTGCCTGAGCGGGGAAACATCGGCATCTTTAACCGTTCGTATTACGAGGAAGTTCTGGTCGCCAAGGTACACAACCTCCCCTACTCGCAAAAGCTGCCTGCCCGTTGTCTAGACGACCGTCTATGGGAAAGGCGATACCGCCAAATCCGGGATTTTGAAACGTATCTCTCTGAAAACGGCTTCACAGTGGTAAAGTTTTTTCTTAACATCTCCAAAGAGGAACAGCGCCGTCGTTTTTTGGACCGTATTGATACCCCGTCGAAAAACTGGAAATTTTCCGCCGCCGATATTGCGGAACGGGAGTATTGGGACGCGTATATGGACGCGTATGAGCAGGCGGTGAACCGGACCGCCTCCAAAGCGGCACCCTGGTACGTTATTCCCGCGGATAAAAAGTGGTTCGCCCGGCTGTTGGTGTCCGAAGTGATCGTGGAAAACCTTGAAAAGCTCGACCCGCAATACCCCAAGGTCCGTGACGCGCAGAAGCAGGCGCTCGAGACCTGCCGCCGCCAGTTGCTCGAATAGGCACCATGAGGGACGGTTTTGTCGGTGTCCAGATTTGGACTCAAAAAATAAAACAGACATCATAAGGACGGTATCCATATAAGAAAGATGGTTCCATGTCTATCCGTTCTATGGATTTCATCGTATCCTCGATAACCTGCACGCATTCTTTTTTGTCTTGCCGGATAGTCCCGGCCTTTTTATAAATTGCAATAGTCCAGCGTTACGGTGCCGTCTTCATGATAGATGACGGCCTCTTTATCCAAGAACATCTTGTCCACTGCCTCAAAATACGCTTCTTTTGAGGCAAAGACAGGCTTGGCATTGGCGATAATGCGCTCCGCTTCTTCTCCCTGGCCCGCCAGCAGATGGCAGCTGAGCAGTGCCATCGCTTTAGCCGCATTCACACAGGCCGACTCGGGATCCGAGATGTAGTAATTGTTGCCGTGGCCTATGCCGCTAGCGCCGCTGGCCATCGCCTGAATAACCGGCATCACAGCCGAAAGATCTCCCATGTCGGTGCTGCCCATGGTCCAATCATCGAGTACAACCACGCCCTCGTGGCCCACAATCTGCTCAAACAGCGCGGCGGCCAGCGCATTCAAATTCGGGTCGTTATGCATAGGCATATAGCCCGGATAGTCCGTCAGATGCACTTTTGCCCCTATCGCCGCCGCACCGGCCGCCAACGCCCGGTTGATCCTGCAGTTGACGGCCGCGATGGCGTCAATCGATGCGCCGCGCACATAGCTTTCGAGTCTTACATCGTCTGGGATAGCATTGACCACATCGCCGCCCTTGGTGATAATGGGATGGAAGCGTATGCAGTCCTTTTCCTGAAAAGTCTCACGCAGATTGTTTGCCGCCTGCAGCCCCAGTGTAGCGGCATACAAAGCGTTGATACCGTCGTGCGGAGAGGCTGCATGGCCGCCCCTGCCCACATAGCGGATATTTTTCACCATGCAGCCATTATTGCCCTTATACAGGATCAGACTTTTTTCCGATATTGCCGAACTGTGTACCATCATGGCAATATCCACCCCGTCCAGACACCCGCGGAACAGGAACTCGACCTTGCCGCCGAAATAGTGGATAGTCCCCTGTTGCCGAAGCGTTTCACGGTAGCCGATCTCGATGAGTTCTTCAGCGGGAACCGCCATCAGCCGAACCTTGCCGCAGATGCCATCCAGCGCACCAGGCTCTTTAAGAGCGGCGGCCACCCCCAGCAGGGCGGCACACTGCGCATGGTGGCCGCAGGCGTGCACAGCGCCAGTCTGGGGATCGGCCTCGGGATGATCGGCGCAGATGAGAGCATCCATCTCGCCCAGCACAGCGACGGTGGGGCCGGGACGGCCTGTATCCGCATCGGCATAAAATCCGGGGATATCACCCGCCTTCGTCAAGGTATAGCCAAGCTCTTCAAATGCCTGTTCCAGATATGCGCTGGTTTTCCACTCTCTATAGCCGGTTTCGGGATGCTTCCAGATATACCGTTCCGCATCTAAAATTAACCGGCGGTTTTTTTCTACCGCCTCCAACAGGATGTCATAGGTTTTCATCTTTTCACTCCGTATCTGCCGTAAGGCGGATTTTGTATCTTTATAATAGCAAATGGGTTTTAAGAAAGCAATGTTTTCCCGCTTTTGGGTCGCCGGCTGCTTCTCGTTATTCATCCCATAGAATGCATCGTTCCGCATGATCGGCCTCCGCCGTCTTTGCAACCATGAACCCGATCATAAAGGTTCCGATTGCGCTGCGAGGGCCATAACATCACAGCCCCCGTCCAATGGACGGAGGCTGTTCAGGAAATACCGATTTTCGGAAAGGGAGCGGCGTGTTGCAAGTCTTTACCCCGCTTGCAATTGGTTTACGTGCCCCACCCCATCTTTAGCGGGATTTTTGGCCTGTATGTTGTATCATAACCGGTCGATTGTCCTCCATAAATTCATAGCCGGGCTTATCGAATGGATTTTCCAATCTCATGGGCTTTTTGAAGCTCGGGCTTTCCTTCGATATCGCCCACCGCCCCATTTCCTCCAGCAAGGACATGGCCGAGGTTTTTCCACTGTAAATGTTCCATGAGGTGATTAAAGTAAAGAACAACATCCTCAAAGCCGTGGCCCTCTGCAGCCATCAGCAGCACACAAGCTCTGCCATGGCCTCTGAGGAGATTTCCGTCGCCTTCCTCCAGCGCAAACAAGCGGTCAATGGCCGTTCGGATTTGGCCGCTCATATTCCAGTAATATAGCGGCGTGGCGAGCACGATCACATCGCATTCTTTCACTGCGGGATAGATTTTGTCCATATCGTCTTTTTGGACACAAGGACGCTCGCGGCTGCTGTGGCCGCCGAAGCATCCCCTGCAACCGTGAATATTCATACCATCAAGGAAAAACTCCGTCACGGTATGGCCCGCGTTTTCCGCCCCCTTGGTAAACGACTTTATAAGGGCTGAGGTGTTCCCGTTTCTGCGTGGGCTTCCGTTCAGTATCACAATTCTTTTGCCCATAGCCGCCACCTTACATTCCGATTTTGTCCGCCAGGGCCGCAGCCTGCTGGCAGCCGTCCGTCTTTTTAACGTCCCCTGGGTTCAGCACGCCGGGAATCAGAACCTCACCTACCATCCTCCAATTGTTCAAAGCAGCGGTTCGCTCCATGGGGATGCGTACCCCGTCCAGTACCGACATATCCTCTTCTTCGCAGCAGGCGATGAGGGCACATTCTTTGCCGGCAATGTTCTTGCCACCCACGACCAGAGCGTAAATGCGGTCGATGACCGCCTTGATCTGGGACGGGATGGAATACCAGTATACCGGCATCGTAAAAACCAGTGCGTCCGCCTCTAGGACAGCTGGAGCAATGGTGTTGAAGTCGTCGTCAAACGAACATGCCTTGCCCGTTTTATAGCAGGTTTCGCAGGCATGGCAGCCGTCGATCTTCATCATGGCGGCGTCGAACCTCGTTACCGTGTGGCCTTTTTCTTCCGCCGCTTTGATAAAAGCGTCTGTCATAGCAAAGCTGTTCCCGTTTTTCCGAGGGCTTCCGGTAATCACCACAATTTTCTTGCTCATGAGTGACCTCCTGATTTTACGGGATTGACCTCTCCCGCTTTTGATATTATAATCATAGCAAGAATAAGACAAAACACAAGTACGCACATTAAGGTATGGTACTTACATTCAGGTTTAATACTTACTAAAAGGAGAGCGTAGATGAGTAAACGTTGTATATCCAATGAATGCCTTGGAGCTACTGGATTCAGCTATACCTTATCGCTCATTAACGGAAAATACAAAATGACCATTCTCTATACCCTGATGGAGTTCGGGGTTGTCCGCTTTAATGAGATGAAAAAATATATCGGGGGGATTTCCTATAAAACCCTGAGTTCTACATTAAAGGAATTGGAAGCCGACCGCCTTATTCATCGGGAAGAATACCCGCAGATTCCGCCAAAAGTAGAATATAGTCTGACGAAAAGAGGGAAGTCCTTGATCCCCATTCTAGATGGAATGTGTGAATGGGGAGAAAAAAACAGGCTGTGATGAACGTGTTTATCGGCAAGCGCTGTAAATATGTACATGTTTGCAATTTCAGCGGATTTTCTGTCCACCAAAACCCTATTGAGGAATAGAGCCAAGTCACCACCTTCGGTACGACTATGCACCCTGTAACGCTGAAAAATCATAAAAAGGCAGAAGAAAGACTCTATGTGAATGATCGGACCATACACATAGAGTCTTCTTGTTTCCCGTTCATCTGACGCAGCGCCATCTTCTGGCGATACTTCTAGACTTTGCTATTTAATGGACGGGACTGCCGCTTCCATGTCGGCTTATGCGCACAGTAGGCGTATGCGCGGCTAAGACGATGCGATGGAACCCATAACGGCGTTTATGAGGCCATTCCTATTTTTTTCACCGAGGGCGCCCCGACGAGACCGGCAGCCGCAACCACCGCCAATGCAATCCAAAGCGTTAGGCTGCTGCCATCCCCCGTTTCCGGGTTGTTGTCGGAATCCGATGGATTATCGGAAACGTTTGGGTTGGTTGGATCGGTGGGGTCGGTCGGATCCGTCGGGTCGGTCGGGTCAGTCGGATCCGTCGGGTCAGTTGGATCCGTCGGGTCAGTTGGATCCGTCGGGTCAGTTGGATCCGTCGGGTCAGTCGGGTCGGTCGGGTCAGTTGGGTCAGTCGGATCCGTCGGGTCGGTTGGATCCGTCGGAACCGTTGGGTCGGTCGGATCCGACGGGTCGGTCGGGTCAGTTGGGTCGGTCGGATCCGTCGGGTCAGTCGGGTCTGTACCTGCCGCATCGCCTATTTCATCAATATAAACGATCACGCGGTCGGACCATGAGGCGTCAACCGTGAGGTAAGCTGTATTTCCGTACGCCTCACTGCCGTTCTGTCCGTTAATTCCTTCCAGCGTGATTCCACCCTGGTATTGTTCAGCCGTCGACCATTGTTTGACTTCTTTGCCTGCCTTACAGATGGCGGTCAACGTGACTTTGGTACCCGTCGGTATGATCTGGGTCTGTCCCGCTCGGAAAGAGGTGGCTTTATAGGTATACGTTTCAAATGCATTGGTTTTCGGGTTAAGCGCCTGATACGAGAGGATATAGCCGGTAACGGTATCCGTCACTTGGCCCCATGCTCTTCTTTCGACATCCAGGTTGACATGATTATCAAACGTCCACAGGTAAATGTTCAAGATATTGTCATAGTTGCGATCTTCTTCCAGAGCACCGGCAAAGGTAAGATGTCCGTTCTCCTGGTTCCAGGAAGCGCCCGGCGTTCTCGTATAAAGATCATAGCCATTCGGCATATGGTAATAATACCCATTTGCCGGCGTAAAATCAAGCGCCCCGTTCACGCTTCCCCGTATCCGGAGCTGTTCGGAAACAAACTTCTGCTGGCCGTTCACAAATACCTTCACCGTCAGATTATAGCCGCTGGCTGTGGGCTTTTTATATTCTATGATCCCAAATCCGGTATTGATCTGGTTTTCACCCAGGGTTTTCCCCATACAGGCATCGCAGTCACAATCCAACGGGCAACTGCAACCTCCCTCGCAGAGGCAGCTATCCCGTCCGCAGCCACAGAGTGTTGTCAAATCGATCGTCAAATTCCGGTTCGTAACCTGATCCAAACTGATGGCGGGGGTGAGAACATCCTCGCTTTTATAAAGCGTTGTGTTGGGAGTAAACCAGTACTGTTCACTCGCCATTGAGTTGGTCAAATCCTTCGGGGTGTTGACCGTCTGCGTCCATTTTTCCTCACCGTTCACGCGTACTGTGACCTGGCGCGTAAAAGCGCTGTTTCCCGCGTTGGCCTTTGACCATGAAAAGGTTCCGTAGGTGGTCGCGCCGTCTGTGATCTCAATGTCGTCTTTCGTCTTTTCGGTGGCCAGATGGATCGTCAGATTGTAAGACTTCTTTGTTCCAAAGGTCATATTGTAACGATTGTTGACGCCGGGCGTAACCGTCACGCCGTCGCCCTCGAACGTCACACTGTAGCCGGCCGCCTGAATCACCAGTTTTGCCGCCGTTGCGCGAAGACCGGTGACCTCCTTGTCGGACACAACGGTTTCGCCATCCACCACGACCTTGAAGATCACCGTCTTGGGGATAACGGGATTGCCGGACGTATCAACCGAAATAGAAATTCCCTTTTCGGTGTCCTCATAAACAATCTCATCGCCCGCGGTCAGCGCTGTCATGGGGATCATGGTCAGCAGCATGACGATAACCGCCATCAAGGAAGCCGCCATATAAAATCGCATCTTGTGTTTCATTCCATATCCTCCAGTCAATCTTTTTTCACAGGCTTTTCAAGTATATCCAATATTTGCCTCCTTTATACACAGTCTTGCGTCTCCGGAGAGCGGCCTTCATTCGTATAAATTTGGACGGATATTCCCAGCCGGAGAAACGCCCGTAAATCCAGGTTTCACCCCCTTTCAATCTCTGGATTTTTAAAAATGCAGCATGAATACCTCCCGGCTTTTTTAAAATTGTACTTTTTCAAAATCAAAAAAAGGCTCGAATTATGAAGCGAAATTCTAAAATTTTGCTTGAAATCCACACATTTTTTTAGTATACTGAATGCACGGCGCTGTTTGCATGTTTTTTCGAAAAAGTACACTTTTATAAATTTTTGCTTTAAGGATTTTATGAGTTTTTTGCCATAAAAAAGAAGTTTTTGAGTATTTGTCCCCTTGGCGTCGTCCATTTTGTCTTGATTTAGAGTCGTTTTGTTTGAATCATATATATCTTGGGGTGGAAATTTGGCCCAACAACACCATATGGTCAAGAAAGGGCCAATATGCAGTTTATATGCAAAATAACGCACAAAAAGATAGGACAGGCGAGTTTCGCCTGTCCTATCTCGTTCTCATCGCGATCCTGCGGCCCCATTACAAGCTCAAGCCGCTCTTATTTCCATATCCCACGCGGCGCCGCCTCAGGATGTCCTCCCTCTACGGTTCCCAGGATGCCGACAAGCCCTCGGGCATGACCCAATCCATGGGCAGGATCGCCACCGCCTGCCGTCCGAGGGTTTCATAGCGTTTTTCCACGGTAGACTTGCTGTGGCTGACCAGACCGTTCGAATTGTACGGATCGTTGAAATAATACCGGTTTTCGTCATATCCCACCAGCACCAGGCAATGTTCTCCGGACGGATAGCGGTACTTCTGACCATCTTCGGGAGAGATCCATTCATAGTAAAACGGAACTTCTTTCATCCCGATCGTAGCCCATACGGCCACAGGAATACCACAGTCGATATACCCTTCCAGATCTTCCAGAGAGATGCCGCTGAGATCAACCGCTTCATATTCCCCCGGGGCATAGGATTGGAGCGCCCGGTTCAACGCCTTTACAATCACGGGTGAAAAACAGCCGTAGCCGCCCGTCGGGGTGGTGGGATCGCCCGCGTAGAATTCGGACGGATCGGGACCATAGCGGACATCTCCCTCTCTCCAGGCCGGTTTGCAGTCCAGATAGCGGTCCACAAAGTCAAGCGGTGGGATAATATCCCCCACATGATGCAACAGCATCGTCGCGCTGACCGCTTCGCATCCGTTTGGCAGAATGTCCTTTTGACTCAAATAGGGAACATCCAATAAGACCGAGGTGAAGGCTGTATGCGGATCGCCTCCGGGCAAGTCGATGCGTTGCGTTGCAGATGGAGCGGAGGCCGTGGAAGACGGGCCAGAAGATGCATCAACCGGGCCGGAAGTTGTGGTTTCCAAAGGAAATGTGGAACTGTTCTCCTCGTTTTCGTCCATCTGTGATTCGGCCTCTGCCGACTCCAAACATGTGGAAACATCGTCCGATGTCTCCCACATGTGCAATGTGGGTTCGGGATCCTCCGGCATATGGGAACAAGCCGTAACCGCCAGCAGTCCGGCAGCTATCACAGCAGCCAAAACTTGTACGATACGTTTCCTCATGTGGCGATCACCTCCATTCCGTCGTCATTTTTATGCGCTAAAGCGAGTATAGGACATCTAAAAAACAGAATTTGTTGAAAAATGGGGTATCCATTTTATTCGGAAACATACATGCGTTTAGAAGAGGCTGATCTCTGGAGGCGCGGTCGTGGAGAACCAGAGCGTTTCCCTCTCTTCCGAAACAAGCGTTTCGGACAAGAGCCTCCATTCATCCCCCCATTTCTGGTATATGAGGTTCTTCGTTCCTGGCGGTTGCGTCCAGTCTTGCGGTTGCATCCAGTCAAGCGAGATCGACAGATCTTTCACGCCGTCTCCGTCCGAATCAAAAAGCCGTACGGAAATACCGCCGGAAAGCATTGGAGAAGTCGACAAGTCGTATACCCCTGTCCCGTCAATCTGCATGTAGGCCATGGGATCCTCTTGGATCAATTCGAGAACCGTCATATCGTCCCCGCCCGTATCTATCAGGACGGTCACATTTCCTTGAAACGCATTGTACAGATAGAGAATCGTGTCGGCAGACACCGTGCCCTTTGGCAGTTCCAGGCAGCAGATCCGGCCTTTTGTTCCATAGGTATTTATGTGCCGCTCGGTCAGCACGATGTCCAGGGCGTTTTCGGCGCCGCCGTGCTTGGTCACGCCAACGATATCCTGTATAATGTCCGCACTGGGATGCCGCAGATACAGCGTAATCAGATCGTGATCTTCAAAGTAGGCGGCATCGTATTGATCAAGCATTTTTCGCGCCGTGTTGTCGGAAAGGCGAACTTGCAGATCGGCGACATCCTGTACACTGGTCAGGACTCGATTGGCTGCCGTGTTGTCCGTATCGACCTCAACCGCTTGCGTCTGATAACGCGCGGTTTCCAACGTCTTGACCTCTTCTTGTTTCGCAGCCTGAACTTCGAATACAAACCGATCGCAATCCTCAATATCCGCCTTGTTCACTTCCACAAACAGGGCCTGACGAAGCCCTGCAAAGGCGTCTTCCGATGGAGCTCCCGAGGAAAGGCCCACCGTCAAGACCGTGCCGGTTTTGGTCACGCGGGCCACATCCTCCGCCGCGTAAGCCGTTTCCCACGGGTAAAGGAGCATCAGCAGCGCGTGCTCTTGGAAATACTCTTCCGTATAGGGCAGATCTGCCTTCACCGGCTGCGGATACGGCACCCCGGAGGGCAAGGAGGTTTGATCGTCAATCAACAGCCCGATGCGGGCCAGAGAATTCTGAAAGTCGGCATACGTTTCTAGCAGGCGTAGACTTTCGGAGCGATTGCCTTCCAATCCGTAGTCCACGTTTCCAAGGACCTCCGAACGCACTTGGAACGACAGGTCGATCCTTTCCTCCGATGGGGAAACCGGCGGAGCCATCATAGGATACAGCGCTGTCAGGCCAACCGCCAGAACCAGAAAAAGAGACACGGCGACAGCCGCCAGGAGCGGTTTCCGCCACATTTTCCGTGCCGCCGGGATTTCCTCAGCCTCAAAGGAATAGCGGTCATCTTGAAGTTTCGCCTCAATACGCCCCCACAAAGGCGGGGTTTCAGAATCCGCCGCCTGTTGGAGGCGATTCCGGATATCGCGGTCAGACAGTGGTTTCATAATCCATTTCCTCCCTTTCCATCATCATACGGCGCAGTTTTCCCATCGCCTGGCGGTTCCTCCAGGCGACGGTCCCGAGCGGTTCGTTCAGGATGCGGGCCGTTTCCCGCAGGGTTAGATCCGCGATCAAATGCAGCGATACCACCTGTCGTTCGGCTTCACTCAGCTGTTCGAGCGACCTTTGCAGAAGCAGACGGGTACAAGCCTCGTCTTCCAGACGTTCCCGGGATGGAAGGATCTCCAAAACTGCGTCCTCCACGGGACTGATCCGGTTCTGC
Organism: uncultured Oscillospiraceae bacterium; assembly: GCA_900553525.1. GTDB lineage: Bacteria > Bacillota > Clostridia > Oscillospirales > Acutalibacteraceae > UMGS1623. Next base: position 16,235 of record USDZ01000004.1, on the reverse strand, counting down.
CGCCGCATGATTTCCGCGGCCGTGCGGTGGGCGATGGTCATCAGCCAGGCCCGATGTTCGGCACCCGACCGGTAAGTGCCGGCTTTTTGCCATATCCGGATAAAGGTTTCCACCGCTGCGTCTTCCGCATCGGCAGGTTTGCCTGTAACAGAGAGACAAACCGCATACACGCTCGAAGCATACGCGCGGTAGATTTCCTCGAGGCCGCTCACATCGCCGGCCGTCACGCGGGACATCGCTTGATCGAACCGGTTATTTTCCAAGCCAACGCCTCCTTTATGTGAAAAGCTTTTCGTCTATTATACGACAGCGGGGCTTGGTTTTTATGGGAAAGGGAAAAAGAAATTCTTGGATTAAGTTTTGGAAATAATGAGTAATCCGTCACCACCTGTCCATACTATTGCCGGAGCTCTTTAACACCAAAGAAAGGATGTATGCAAATGGAATTCAAAGGAAGCCGCACCGAGGCTAATCTCATGGCGGCCTTCGCAGGGGAAAGCCAGGCGCGAAACAAATACACCTTCTATGCCTCTCAGGCAAAAAAGGACGGTTACATGCAGATCGCGCGGATATTTGAGGCGACAGCCGCCAATGAAAAAGAACATGCCGAGCTGTGGTTCAAACAACTGCACGGCGGCAGTATGCCGGGTACTGCCGATAACCTGGTGGATGCCGCGGCAGGGGAACGCTATGAGTGGACCCAGATGTACGCGGATTTTGCGAAAGTGGCACGGGAAGAGGGCTTTACCGCTATCGCCACGGCTTTCGAATTGGTCGGAAAGATCGAAAGCCACCACGAGCAGCGTTTCCTCAAACTGCGCGACAATCTGGATACCGGCAAGGTCTTTAAGCGGGGCGCGGGAACCATTTGGATTTGTTTGAACTGCGGCCATCTTTACACCGGTGAAACGCCTCCCTCCCTCTGCCCGGTCTGCAAGCATCCGCAATCCTATTTTCAACTGCATGTCGAGGATTATTGAGGAGCGGGCATGGAAAAGAAAAAGAACAAGTCCAAATCCATCCCTCAGGCCCAACAAACGGCCATGCAGGACGCGGTCACGCTGCGAGAGCAGGGACGGGGCGATATCCTGTCCGATGTGCTCGGCAGCTATACCGGCACCGCCGGCTATGGAGAGAAACCGGAGCAAGACGCGGACGACCTGTAATCGATATACAAGCACTGCCGTGCCACACGGCGGTGCTTTTTTGCACCAGGCCGCCATATCCGTTTATATCCATTGTCCCAATCTAAGAATGAAACCGACAGATTTCTTTTCATCCAGGAATGAAACCGACGGATTTCTTTTCATCAATATTTCCGTTTGAACCGAGACTCTCCATCGCTTTCGTTGCTTTTTTCGAGGTCTTTGTTGTATAATATTTAAAAGAAAGGAGGGGGAACAATGCCGACCCGTTTGCCTGAGATTTCCCCCTTGCTGGATGAGGCGGGCCTTCCGCTCCACGGCTTCTGCCGTTTTGAAGATATCCGGCCCCGATTGCTCTCCTGTCGGGCTGCCGCTCGCCTCCCGGATGAAGCCACCGTGGTCATCGTCACACTGTTCCCCTACCGGTTTGCGGATGACGGCGGCCCCCGCAACCTCTCCCGCTATGCCAGTGTCCCCGATTACCATGCGGCGGCGGGCGATGTGCTGCGCAGTGCCTGCGGCCGTCTGTCCGGCCGTTTTCCCTCTTTTTCTTTTGAGCCCTTTATGGACAATTCCCCCATCCCCGAGGTGACGGCGGCTTCTCTCGCCGGACTCGGCCGCATCGGCGACCATGGGCTTCTGATTCATCCCCGATACGGGTCTTACGTATTTATCGGGTCAATCGTCACCGACGCCCCCTGGCCCATACCGGATGGACAGATCTCCGTCTGCCCTCACTGCGGGGCCTGTTCGGCGGCTTGTCCCGGGCATTGCCTATCCGGAGGCCGGCTGGATCGAAGCCGTTGCCTCTCTTTCCTCACCCAAAAAAAGGGGGATTTGTCACCGGAAGAAAAACGGCTTATCCGGAATAACGGCCTTATCTGGGGCTGCGACACCTGTCAGGAAGTCTGTCCTCTCAACGAAGATGCCGTATGCGAACCTCATCCCTGCTTCCGCGAATACCAGCCTCTGGCCTTGCCTGCCGATTTGGACAATCCGGAGGGGAAAGCCTACGGCTGGCGGGGCACACAGATCTTGTGGCGTAACTGGACGATTTGTTACGAACAACAGACCAGGGATTAAAGTGCCGTCCCACTTTATACGATTGAAACTGCATTTTCACTTAATAATAAGGTATTTTTTATTATAGGATATTCTATTCTCTTTCTTAGTCCCCTGTTACCGTGCTATCCCGTCAACCACACTTGATTTCGGCACGGATTTAGTATATACTGAATTCCTACAGGATTCATACATTTGTCCGAGAGATCGGATAGGTATGAATTTTGACCGCCGTGAGCGGCTTTGTGAGGAGGCGCCCATGTGAGAATTCTGTTGATTATCGATCAATTCGACAACGATAACAACGGCACCACGATCTCGGCCCGCCGGTTTGCCGATACCCTGCGGCGGCACGGCAATGAAATCCGGGTGGTCTGTACGGGGGAAGACCGGGAAGACAAGTACGCGGTTCGGGAGTTCCGGGTTCCCCTTTTCGATGGATTGATTAAATCGCAAGGCATGTGTTTCGCCCGCCCTAACAAAACCACGCTTGAAGAAGCCATTCGCTGGGCGGAAGTGGTGCATTTCCTCATGCCCTTCCCTCTCTCCATCGAAGGGGAAAAAATTGCGTCCCAGCTGGGGGTCCCCCATACGGCGGCTTTCCATGTCCAGCCCGAGAACATCACCTCTTCTATTGGTCTTGGAAATGCCCGCGGCCTCAATAAGGCGATTTATCAGGGATTTAAAACGGTTTTTTATAATAAATTCACTCATATCCATTGCCCGAGTCGGTTTATAGCGTCCCAGCTTGAGAAAAACGGCTATACCGCAAAACTCCACGTGATCTCCAACGGAATCGATTCGGACTTTATCTACCGAAAAAAAGAAAAATCTCCGGATCTGCAGGGGAAAATCGTGATTTTGATGATCGGCCGCCTGTCGGCGGAAAAACGGCAGGATGTCCTCATCGACGCGATCGATCGTTGTTCCTATCGGGATCGAATTCAGCTCGTTCTGGCGGGGCAAGGCCCCAAACGGGACGCGTTGCTCAAGCGGGCCGAAAAACTGCCTGTTCCGCCTATTGTGCGCTTTTTCCCAAAAACTGAACTGCTTGACATACTGGCTATGAGCGATCTTTATGTACATGCCGCCGATGTGGAAATTGAGGCTATCTCCTGTATGGAGGCTTTCGCGAGCGGGCTGGTTCCCATCATTGCAAACAGTCCGAAATCCGCTACCCCCCAGTTTGCTCTCGATGACCGTAGTCTGTTCAGGGCGGGGGACTGTGTCGACCTCGCGCACAAGATCGAATACTGGCTCGACAACCCGGAGGAACGACGGCGGATGGAATTCCGGTATGCCGAGCATGGGCGGGAATACGATATCGATCATTGTGTCTCCCAAATTGAGGATATGTTTCGGCAGGCGATCGCCGAAACATGAGGGTTCCATCCGGGACGCGGTACCGGCTGAAATACCAGACGGTTTCGCGATGAAAGGAACGGCCAAACATGAATCTGCACGAGTATCCCGAAGTCCTGACCGAAGAGGAAGAGCCGGTCGCCGTCGACGAACATGAATTGCACATGTGGTCTCCCCTCGAGATGAACATCGGGGCAGGCTACGATTATCTCGGAGACAGCCTGTTCTATCGGGTGCTTTACGCACTGCTCAAGCCCATTGCTCTCGGCGTGTTTGCGATTTTGAACCCCTTACTGTTCGGCTTTCAGTTTCAAGGACGGGAAAATATCCAGCGGTTGCGGGGGCGGGGCGCCGTTTCCATCTGCAATCATATACATGCGTTGGACTGCACCATGCTGGGCATGGCGTTTTTTGACCGCCGTTTGTATTTTGTTACCCTGCAGTCAAATTTCGAGATTCCGTTGATCCGCCATTTGGTTAAAGCTCTCGGCGGCATACCGATCCCCCGCAGTTTCCGGAAAATGCCCGCCTTTTCCGACGCCGTCGGCGAGGCGGTCCGCCGGGGACAGATCGTGCAGATTTATCCGGAGGGCGTACTGCGCTTTTATTATCCGGGCATCCGCCGCTTTAAAAACGGCGCTTTCGCTTATGCCTATGACAACAATGTGCCTTTGCTTCCCTCTGTTATTACCTACGCTCAGCCGACCGGTCTGCACCGCTTGTTCAAACGGAAGCCGTGCCTTCGTCTGACGGTATTGCCCCCGGTGTATCCCGACGTGTCCAGACCGAAACGGGATGAGATTGCCCGGCTGAGGGCGGTCTGTACCCGCCAAATGACCGATTTCTATCGGCGCAACAGCCTGGATCCCGACACTTTCCGCCGACCGGTATAAAAGTTTGGCGTATCCGCTGGATAGGCGAAAGAGAAAATCAAGAACGGATGCCGCCGCATCCGTTCTTGTCTTCTCGATCCCAGTTCCCTACCGGTTCCCCGCTATACGCCGCCTTAAAAATAAAGATGAGCGGATGATCCACCCTTTCGCCACCCTCCGACAAGAAACGGTTGTGATTCGGGGAAAATTATGCTATAATCCAGAAAACGCTCCAAACAGACACAAGGGAGGGTTCGTCATGACCACGCTGCTTCCCCTGCTCGCGGACGTGTATTCCGGAATGGAGGAACGCACGCCGGAACCCAACACCCCCGCCGGCATGCTGTTTGCCTGCTGGGCGATCGTCATCGTGCTGCTGGCGATGGTTGTCGTGTTCATGCGGGCAAAGAAAAAGGAATACGCTCTGGCAGTCTTGCCTTTGACACTGGTCCCGTTTGTCCATATCTTCAGCGGTGTGTGTGCGCGTTTTCTGGATTCTTTCATTTTTTTGAACTTTACCGAAATCCGGATTCTCATCGATTTGACGGCGGCGCTGTTTTCCTGTCTTCTGCTGGGTTTTTCTTCCCGTGGGATCGCGGAAAAGCGTAACCGCCGCCTGTTCACAATCTTCTGCGCCGGATTTACCATACTGCTGACCTGGGTGCTCATTTATAATATTCTGTCGGCTTCCCAGATTTGACGCTTTCTCCATACAGAATCCCGGCGGACAGGATTTGTCCGCCGTTTTTTTGGATATTGCCCGGCTGTACCTTGATTCTCCCGCTTTCCCGGGTTATAATGGACACACGATGAAAGGGGCCGTTGCCGTGTCGGATTTTCTCAAACGCACCTGGGCGGAGATTAATCTCGACGCCTTGCAAGATAACTACCGCGCCATCGCGTCCTCCCTGTCGGGAAACAGCCGAGTCATGGCCGTGGTTAAAGCGGACGCTTACGGCCATGGAGCGGGCATGGCGGCCCTTGCTTTCCGGGAAGCCGGGGCCGCCTGGTTCGGCGTCTCCAACCTCGACGAGGCTATGCAGCTCCGTTCGGCCGGCATTACCGAACCCATCCTGGTTTTTGCCTATACCCCGCCGAGTGAGGCTGCCAACCTCGCTCGGCTGGATGTTTCCCAGACTGTACTCAACGGGAACTATGCACGGGAACTGGAAGAGTCCGCCGCCGCCGCAGGGGTTCAGGTACACATCCACGTCAAAATTGACACCGGCATGTCCCGGGTCGGGCTGCCCTATCACAGCGAGCGGCAGGACGGAGATACCCTCCGGGAGATCGAGGCGATCTGCGGCCTCCCCCACCTTATAGGGGAAGGCGTTTTCACCCATTTTGCCTCAGCGGACGAGGAGGACGACGGCGGTTATACCAGACGGCAGTTCAACCGGTTTATGGAGGCTCTCGGCCGCCTCGAACAGCGGGGAGTGACGTTCCGGTACCGTCACTGCTGCAACAGTGCAGGGCTGATGCGGTTTGAAGACATGCACCTTGACCTGGTGCGGCCTGGGATCATTCTGTATGGTCTGCCGCCGGCTCCCTGGATGCAGGGAATGCTCCCTCTGCGTCCCGCCATGGAACTCAAAACCGTGGTGTCCATGGTCAAAACGGTGCCGGACGGCACTCCGGTCAGCTATGGACGGACGTTTGTGGCCAACGGAGATATGCGCCTCGCCACCGTACCGGTCGGCTATGCGGATGGTTACGCCCGGACACTTTCCAACCGCGCACAGATGCTTCTGTGCGGCCAAAGGGCGCCGGTGGTGGGTCGAGTCTGTATGGATCAATGCATGTTGGACGTAACCGGTATTCCGGAGGCAAGAGAGGGGATGACGGTGACCGTTTTCGGTAAGGACGGAGAGGCCTCTCTTCCGGTGGAGGAAATAGCGGAGCTCGCCGGCACCATTCCATATGAGACCATTTGCCTGGTCGGCAAACGGGTACCGCGGGTATTTCGAAAAAACGGTGAAATTGCCGGGCGGCTGAACTATATTTTGCCGGAAAAATAATCCAGCATCAGGATTTTCAAGCGAAAGGAGGCGGCCGTATGCCTGTGTTCGTCCCCACGGTCCCCCGGCGGGAGATGGCGGTGGACGCTATCGTAACCGTGCATTATTTTGAATACGCCAAAAACTATGTGTTTGAAGGAGAAAAGCACGATTTCTGGGAACTGCTCTATGTGGACAAGGGCGAAGTGGAAGTGATGGCGGACAGCACCGGCTACCGTCTGCGTCAGGGAGAGATGATCTTCCACAAGCCCAACGAGTTTCACAATGTTTTCGCCAACGGAGTGGTGGCCCCCAATCTCGTGGTGGTATCCTTTGTCTGCCGTTCTCCTGCTATGAGCTACTTTGAAGGGAAAGTCCTGCACGTGGACGGAGACGAACGGGAGCTGCTTGCCCGTCTGGTTGCAGAAGCGCGGGATGCTTTCGTCTCTCCCCTGGACGATCCCCGGACCGTCCAAATGGTCCGCGCCTCCTCGAGCGCTTTCGGCAGCGAACAAATGGTGGTTTCTCTGCTCGAACAGATGCTCATCCGGATGGTCCGCCGGGGAGCCGAACAGGCCCAGGAGGTCAAAGTCTCTTCCTCTGTCAAACGTCGTTCCGACCACGACCTGGCCGAACGGGTGATCGCGTATATGGAGGAAAATCTATGCGGCGGGCTGTCCTTTGCCCAGGTCTGCCGCTTTTCTGCCCAGAGTGCCACCAATCTTAAAACCATTTTCAAAGCCGCGACCGGCATGGGTGTGATGGAATATTACCGGATGCTCAAAATCGAGTATGCAAAGCGCCTTTTGCGGGAGGGCAGCGGCAACATCACCCAGATCGCCGACCGGCTCGGTTATGCGTCGGTGCATTATTTTTCCCGCCATTTCAAACAGGCCACCGGCATGACTCCCAGTGAATATACACAGTCCATTCAGGCGAAATAAGGGGGCCGGCCAGGCTTCAGAAAATCAGAACGGAGCGGCGTCTACAGGCGCGGAATCATAGCGGATAACCGTCGGCCTATGTTCGGCTCCATTTTTGAAAAGGGGCTGTTACAAAAGGAATCCTTTTGTAACAGCCCCTTGACTACCTCTGGCGGGCCTATGGCCCGCATTGCCCAGTTTCTATATATAATGGGTGTGTCCGTTTTCGTATAGACTTATGGCACGTCGAACCAGCGGATCTCGCTTTCGTCCAAATGCAGCTCGAACACATGACCGTCTCCACGATAAACCTGGGTATCCTGCGGCTCGTAGGTGTTGTTGACCACGCAGTATTGCCGCACTTCAGGACCTCCTCCGGGTTCCCCGTATGCGTGGACCTCGGTGCAGACATTGGTGCTGAACCAGCGGAGGAGGTCGCTCTCCTTATGAGAGGCCCAAAGGATGGCGCGGTAGAGCAGTCGGGTGTTGTCAAAACTGTAGGGCAGTCCGCTGATATAGACCCCTCGCCCTTTTCCGCATGCATGGGCGGCGAGCTGGACCTCCTGATCCCGCTGTACGATCACGGTTGTATCGGGTAAGGCGTATACGCCCTTTTTTCCCTCTCCGAAATCGATGGCGTTCCGCACATCGCCGGTGATGAAATGAGGGTGTTCATCCCAGTTGTATTTATCCACATTCAAGGTAAAGCCGGTTTCCATCTCGACTCCAAGTACGTCGGCCAACTGGAAATAGCGGCCCTGCCGCTGATGGCCGGAGGGTTCGCCCACGCCGATGAAGCCGCCGCCGTTATAAATATACCGGCGCATAGCGGTGAGAATCGCCTCGTCGGCCCAATTCTCTCCGCCGGTCCAAGCGGTATCCCCATCTCCCGCATTGATAATCACATCGAATCCGTCCAGCATCTCGGGGTCTGCCCGGATGTCATCGAAATCAATAAAGTGCACGTCAAAGGGTGCGCCGCTTAGAACCTCTATCACCCCAAAATATGCATAATTTTGTTTTTGATATAGTGCATGGTGTACCATATGGTTGCCCCAGGCCCGCATATGGCCCCAGGAGCTGAGTACCGCCACCCGTCCGATATAAAAGGGAACAGCCCCTTTGATACGACTATAAAGCCCACGGAACTCGTTGCACACACTCTCTACATAGTCGATGAACTCCGGGAACTGTAAGGCGAGTTTGAGATATCCGCCATAGCCGATCCGGTCGATGGGCTTCCGCAAGATGGCGCGCCGGGCCGTCACCCAGTTGACTTTCGCCTCCCGCACCGGATCCCCTCCCTCATGAAAGGTGTCGGGGAAAAAATACGGCAAAAACCGTCCCTCGGTATATCGGACGCCCGGAATATCGCTGATCAGACGAAGAGTGGCGCCGTTTCCTACACTTCCCACCACGGCATCCAGTCCGATGGTGGGAAATTCCTCCATGAAAGGCTCGGTACCAATCCAGTGATCGCCCAGGAACATCATGGCTTCCTTCCCGTATTCGTGGGTAATCTCGACCATTTCACGGGCGAGCTTGGAGACTTCCCTGCGCTGGAATGCCTGGAAATCCCGAAATTCCTTGGAAGGTTCCCGGTAGGGGTTGTTCATGTATCCCTGGTCGATGATATATTCCGGCCGAAAAGGATAGCCTACCTCTTTTTCGAACTGCGCCAGAATATAAGGACTGACGCTGGCGGAATAGCCGTACCAATCCACGTATTTTTCCCGGGCCAATTCGTCAAAAACTAAAGTGAACTGGTGAAAAAAGGTAGTAAAGCGGATAACGTCCACATATGGATGTTCTTCGATGAAGCGGCGCAGCCGCTTCATCGTGAAGGCACGAGTCTTGGGCTGACGGACATCAAAGGTGATTTGATGCTCCACATCCTTCCATCCGTTGGTCACAGCATTGTACATGTGGACCGGATCCCACAGGATATAGGCGAGAAAACTGACCGAGTATTGATGATAGGGCACGGCCTCGATCACAACATCGCCGGTTTTGCGGTCATACTGCCAGCGGGACACGGGAACCGGATGGCCGGTGGTACGGTCCATGACCTCCCACCAGCGGGCAATATCATCCCGGTCGTTGACCATCAGCATATCGGGATAGAGGTGATCCATCAAATGAATGGACAAGCGATCCCCTTCAGCCGTATGAAACGCGGTGCTGATATACATCTGCTGGATTTCATCCGGATTTTTGCGGGCCCAGTCGTTGTCCTTGCGGGTGGTGTAATAAGTCGCATACACCTTTGCGTCCACCTGACGCAGCGCAGTCGGAAACTCGGTCCCATCGCAATCGCGGACGGCGTCGGCGCCCCAGCGATGCAGGATTTCAAGGGTTTCGGGCACCACGTCTCCATCGGTGGGAATCGTGACCCGGCCCGTGGTTTTGGAATCGGTTGGCTTCATGGCGGAAAACCCCTTTCTACGCACAGTGCGCCGCGGAATCGAGAACGACCACGAAAACAACTCCCGTCGCTGCTATCCTCTGTTCTGTTTCGTTTTTTTATCGGCACGGGTATAGCGGCGGTTGTACAGGTAAAGCAGGATGAGCAACCCCGCAAGCCCGAGAAGCATCACACCGATCCATGGAAGGCCGCGGTGCTGCTGGCCGACAATCACGAGCGCAATGCAGCCGATAAAGGCGGCAAACGCCAATACTCCTCTCAAAAACGCCATTTGCGGTGCCCTCCTTTTCTGACTAGGCTTTGACGCCACCGACCGTCATGCCCTGGGTCAATTTCTTCTGTACCAGCATATACAGGATGAGGGTAGGCAGCATGACCATGACCAGTCCGGCATACATCTGACCGTACTGAGCGGATGCGTTCTGCGCCTTCATCAGATTCATCAGTCCGACCGGCAGGGTGCTGTCATCTCCACTCATCAGGGTCATGGAAATGATATATTCGTTCCAAAATGAGAGAAAATTGAACAGAATCACCGTGATGATGCTGGGCTTTGCCATGGGGAAGATGATCTGGACCATGGTGCGGAAGTACCCGCTGCCGTCCACATAGGCGGCCTCTTCGAAATCCTTCGGAAGAGTCTGAAAATAGCTTGAAAGAAGATAAATGGTAAAGGGCAGCGCCGTGGACGCGTATATCAGGGCCAGAATAAAGCGGTTGTTTAAAAAGAACCCATTGCCGAGCCATTCATACAAAGGGCTGCCCCGTTCCGCCCCAATCGCTTCCATCAGACTGGAAAGTCCTCGATTGCCTTCCACCAGCATCAGGAAAATCGGCACAACGATATAGTTGACGTTGATAAACAATCCGCCCATGAAACAGGTGTTCAACAAACGGCGTCCCCGGAACCTATACCGGGCCAGCACATACGCGGCCGGCAGCGCTACCGCCAGCAGCATCGCCAGCGCGAGGGCGGTGACAACCACAGAGTTGAGAAAATACGCGCCCATATTCGCCTTGTTGAAGGCGTCGATAAAATTCTGGAAATGGAAGCCCTGGGGCAGCGCCCATGGGTCGCCGTAAAATTCCCGGTTCTCCTTAACTGAGGCCATGAACGCCCAGCCGACCGGCACGAGGATGGAGACCGCAAAGAGTATAAGCACGATAAAGATAAAAATACGATAGAGGGTGTCCGCGCGTAAGCCGTTTTTGTGTTTCATATCGGAACCCCCTTAATATTCCAGCGGTTCGCGCTTGGTTACGGCATTGACGACCGCCGCAAGTATAAAAGAAAACGCGAACACCACCACGCCGATGGCCATACCGTAACCGTAAGAGGAATTGGTATAGGCTTGCGTGTACATATAGCTCAGGAAAACCTCGGTGGCACCGTCAGGGCCGCCGTTCGTCATCGCCTTGACGAGCAGAAAACTCAGGTTGATATTGCTGATGATGAAGAAGGTCAGGGTGGTGCGGATATTGGTCCAGATCAACGGTATGGTGATCTGGAAAAACTGGCGGAAACGGCCGGCTCCTTCTAGCCCGGCGCTTTCATACAGGCTTTCGGGCACGGCGGACATACTGGCCATGTACATCACCATGTAGTATCCAACGGCCTGCCATACCAAGGCTCCCGCCAGGCTGTAGATGACCAGTTTTTGATCTCCCAGCCACAAGATCGGAGAGTCCATATTGGTAAACAGCCCGATGATGCTGTTGAGCAGCCCCCTGTTCGGATCGTAGATCGCGTTGAAGATGGCGGCGATCACCACCACCGACAAGATGTTCGGGATATAGAAAACCACGCGGAAAAAGCCCTTGCCCGGGATCTTTTCCCGCACGAGGATACTTGCAAACGCCAGGGAAAAGGCGATCGTGACCACCGTCACCAGCACAATGAGAAGAACGGTGTTCTGAAAAGACCGAAGAAACCTCTCATCACGAATGAGGGTCTGAAAATTACGGAGTCCGACGAAAGTCTTTTCATCGGAATAGCCGCCCCATCGGAACAAGGACATCCAAAACACCTGTAAGGTGGGGATCACCATAAAGATCACGAACAGCACAACCGCCGGAACCACACACAGGGCGGCGAACCGCCCCTGCCCCCGAAACCTGCGCATAGAGACGTCTCCTCTCTTCTCCGAACCCGCCCCTGGATCGGGGCAAAGGAGGCGGACGGGCAACCGTTAGACGGTTGCCCGTCCGCCTCCAAATCCGAACTATTTTAAAGCGCCGCGGAGCTTGTTGCTTGCGTCGACGATGCCGACCTTCCACTGTTCCAGAGTCTTGTCGCCGCTGACCACGCTGTTAATGGAGTTGAATACTGCATCCGCAATGCTCACCCCCTCGACTGGGTCTGTGGTGGCAAAAGCACCCATAACGGCCTTGGCGGCGTCGTTGTCGTAAATGCTGTAAAATAACTTGTTTTCCCCCTCCAGCCGGGAACTGGCGTTTTTGATCGGCTGTACGGCAGGGCCTTTGTCCTCGGCCTTGCCGGCTGTCGCAAAGATCTCGGCGGCCTTGTCGGAATACAGGAACGCCATGAATTTATCGGCGAGTTCCGGGTTGGCCGCCTTTTTGGGACTCCAGGTCTGCTCGAAATAGGTGTAGGAATACCGGTCTCCATCCCCAATGGCCGGCAGAGCCATAAAGCCCCATTCAAAACCATCGGCGCGGGGAGCGTCCACCATTTCCCCCGTCACCCAGGTTCCGTTGGGCATAAACAGGGCTTTGTTGTCCAGAATCAACTGCTGATTTTTCAGATAATTGTCGTTATTGGCATTGGCAACGGTGGAGGTTTCCGTGTTGGCGGCGAGTTTGCCTATAATTTCAAACACCTGGCCCGCTTCCGCAGTGTCCCAAATGCCCTCGGTATAATGTGTCGCCTTTTCAAAAAACTCGGATCCGCCTGCCTCCATCAGCAAAGCATAGAACAATGCGTCGAAATAGCCCGCCGTGGGGTAGGTGAACAGCGCGATCCCCTCGGCCTTCGCTGTTTCGGCGAGTTCCCACATCTCATCCCAGGTGGTGGGAACCTTCCAATTCTTCTGTTCGAATAAGCCCGCGTTGTAAAACAGGCCGCAGGGGCCGTAGAAAGCGGGAGCCAAATACGGTTTGCCGTCGGAATATGGGTTGGTGATCGAAGTTCCGAGAAACTCGGGGATGATCTTATCTCTCACCTTAACATCTTCGCCGGGGACAGTCATATCCAGCATGTTGCTCAGATCCCGTAGACCGTTTTCCTTGGTCATGGTCTCGGTCAACGCTTTTTCCCGTCCGATGCTCAGGTGGACAACGTCGGGATAATCTCCGGCCTTCATTTTGGGGCTGATCACATCCTCCAGGTTTTTGTCTACGGTTAGTTCCACTTTGACGCCCTCGTTGTCCTCCTCAAAGGCCTTGGCAATGTCTTTCCATATTTGGGTGCCGTAGGCGGATTCGAGCGCCGCCACCTTCAGCACTTTCTGCTCCGACCCGGACATGTCGGATTCGGTCGCTTTGCATCCGGTGAACGCCCCGATCAGCATCACGGAGGCCAGGGCCACGGACAGTGTCTTTTTCATATGAGTTTCCTCCATCTTTTGGTTTGCCGGAGCGACGGCCTCCGGATATCGGTGTGGTTTTTTTATTCGTTTATAGATTCCTAGTACCGCTTCATCCGTTCGCCCGTTCAAGAGCGGTTCGAACGGCGGGACGAAGAAGCAGTCCTATTATACCCGTAAATCTCCATATATATCCGCCAGCGTGATCCAGACCGCCGTATCCAAAAATGCAAACCTAATTTTTAAGAGAAGGACGCTCCGATATACAAAATCGCTTTTCTTTAAAAAAACAGGAATGGTGCCATCAAACAGGAATCACCCCGGCAATGCGGATATAGTATATTATCTGCGCGTTTTCTCTATGTCCGCATCTCTGGTCGCGGCGCCGGCCGATATGAAAGCCCGTTTTCATGAGAGTTCAGCGACAGAAAAAATGAGCCGACGCCAGCCCACCCCGCTGGTGGAATCGGCGGATTCGTGGTATACTAAGCAGAGATTGATGGAACCGGCATCGAGCCCGGCGGCCGGACTATATGGAAAGGAGAGCCCTCTATGGTTATTCCGCATCCGGAACAGGCGTATTTGGAGCTCTTGTCCCAACAATATCCCACCGAAGAGGCGGTTTGCAGCGAGATCATTCAGTTGGGTGCCGTACTGAGCCTGCCCAAGGGAACCGAGCATTTCATGAGCGACCTGCACGGGGAAGACGAGGCGTTCCGGCATATTCTCAACAACTGTTCGGGTGTCATCCGCGAAAAGGTGGACGCGGCATTCGGACATACGGTACCGGAACGGGAGCGGGCGTGGTTTGCCGCCATGATCTATTACCCTGAGGAAAAAATCGAAGAGGTTCGGAAATCCGGCGCGGATATGACGGATTGGTACAGCATTACGCTTTACCGTCTGACCGAGACGGCCCGCCTGGTCGCATCCAAGTATACCCGTTCCAAAGTACGCGCCGCCCTGCCCGAAAGGTATGCCGACGTACTCGACGAACTGCTGTATACCAATCTCGAAGAAAAGGACAAAGCCGCATACGTACAGAACATTGTCTCCACCATCGTCGAAACCGCCTGTGCCGACGAGGTAATCGAAGCGCTTTGCGCTCTTATCAAGCGTTTGGCTGTGGACCGTCTGCACATCGTGGGCGACGTGTTCGATCGGGGCCCGCGCGCCGACCTCATCCTGGATCTGCTGATGCGTCACCACTGTGTCGATGTCCAGTGGGGCAACCACGATATCTTGTGGATGGGGGCTGCGGCGGGCAACGAAGCCTGCATCGCCTGCGTGCTCAATCTGGCTCTTCAGTACAACACCCTGGATATTGTGGAAAACGGGTACGGCATCAGCCTGCGGGATATGATCGCCTTCGCCCAGGAAACCTATCGCGACTGTACCTGGTTCATGCCCCGCACCTCCGACGACAAGGCCTATCTGAAAACCAGCATGGATACCCTCTCCAAGGTACACAAGGCCATTGCCATCATGCAATTCAAGCTGGAGGGGCAGCTCATTCTCCGCCATCCGGAATATGAAATGGAAAACCGGCTGCTGCTGGATAAAATCGATGCCACCCGAAAAACCGTCAAAATCGACGGTGTGGACTATCCGCTCAACGACGCGGATTTTCCCACTGTCGATCTGGAAAATCCATATGAGCTGACCTTGGCCGAACGGGAACTGACAGCCTCTCTCCGACACGCTTTCCGGCATAGTGCCCGATTGCAGCAGCAGGTTGCGTTTCTGTACAATAAGGGAGGCATGTACCGCATTTACAACCAAAACCTGTTGTATCACGGCTGCATCCCGATGGATGAGGACGGGCGGTTCTCGGCTTTCGCTCCCGAAGGGACGGAGCTTCGAGGCCGAGCCTATATGGATGCCTGTGACGATATGGCCCGCCGCGCCTATTTTCTGCCAAAAGGACATCCGGATAAACAGCGGTGCGTGGATTTCTTATGGTATCTTTGGTGCGGGCGGCGTTCTCCGCTGTTTGGTCGAGAAAAAATCACCACTTTTGAACGATACTTTGTATCGGATCGCGCGGTTTGGGAGGAGAAAAAGAATCCATATTACCGTCTGCTCGGAGACAGGGCGGTGTGCGACCGGATCCTCACCGAATTTGGACTGGATCCAGCAGTCTCCCATATCATCAACGGTCACGTGCCGGTGAAAACTCTCAAAGGTGAAAGTCCCATCAAGGCGGACGGCCGTTTGCTGGTTATCGACGGGGGATTCTGCAAAGCCTATCATGAAACTACCGGCATTGCCGGTTATACCCTCATCTACAACTCCTGGGGACTGCGTCTGATTTCTCATCAAGGATTCCCCGGAATCCGCTCGGTCATCCGGGACAACTCCGATATTCTGACAGTTAAAAATATTTTCGAGACCTCCAAAGCCCGTATTCTCAACCGGGATACCGATGAGGGACGGGAGATCCAAAACCGGATCGATGCGCTCAAGGCACTGCTGCAGGCCTACCGTTCGGGATCGCTGCGCCCGAAAAAATAAGATGTCCCACGCCTCATTTTAAAATAAAACGGCCGGCGGCCGGATACGCAAGGTATCCGGCCGCCGGCTCTGTTTGTTTTAGCCTATTTTTCCGCCTTTGGCCCCGCCAAGACGAACAGAAGCAAGGAGATTCGATTCCACGCTGAAGGTCAAAGCCTGTCGTTCCCTGGCACGCTTGAAAGCCAGGCCGATCATTTCGTCGAGAAGCTTGTCGAAAGGCGTGCCCGCCGCCTCCCACAAATAAAAGGCAAGAGACCCCGGAATGGTGTTGATCTCATTGACGTACAGCTCGCCGGTCTGCGGATTGTGGAGAAAATCAATCCGGGAACAGCCCGAACATCCAAGCGCCTGAAAGGTCCGGACCGCGAGTTCTCGGACATTGGCGGCGAG
>USDZ01000003.1 GCA_900553525.1 uncultured Oscillospiraceae bacterium | reverse complement strand
TCCGCACTGCTTACAGGTAAAGCTATCCGTACATGCATGTGTTTTATAATACCCTTTTTTAAAGTGTTTCTTTTTGTTTTCACGGTTCATTGATTTTATTCTCCTTAACACAATAGAATGCAGTTGTATGATACCAGTGTCAGGACAATAAAAAAGGATAACCCTCGATACGATGGGTTATCCGGTACGCTTTTCTAGACGAATTTGTTGGGCATAAAAGCGCATTGTACAATTTTTGTACAATACCATTGAAAAAGGATTCAACAAAAAAATTCAGCCAAAAATAGATTTGGAAAGAGACCAGCCTGCACAACAATCCGCAAAAAACGCACAACAAAAAACCCATCCTATTTAGATGGATAACATTTTTATTGCCCGATCATTTGCAGATAGCCGACATCAAGCCACTCCCCTTCGTCTTGTTTCCTATATTATAGCATAGGATTGGAAAAAAGTAAATCCCTTGTATCTTCCTTGCGCTATAAAGTGGTGCAGTGCGCTGTGTAGGTTTGTCAAACATCTTGTACAGCGAGAGATTCAAAGAAAGCAGCAAGTTTTTCTTTCGGGGAGAGCCAGGCAAGGGGGCGCATAGGTAAGTCGTTGGAGCGATTTTGGTGTGCAGCGAGCTGCACACCAAAATCGGCAAGAGAGAAGAAACGATGTGTGTCGTAGAATCGCTTCTGGTCTTCGCGGTGACTGCGTTCTACTTTGCCGTTGTGGCGAGGTGTGTAGGGGCGAATCAGCTTGTGCAGGATCCCAAGGCGTGCAGCGGTCAGCTCAAAGCGTGTGAGCCGGTTCTTCTTGTTGGTCGAAAAACGGTTGGTAAACTCAATGCCATTGTCTGTCTGCACGCACTCTACCCGCACACCACGGCGTTTGAACCATGCCACCATTTTCTCCAGGAAATCAGCGGAGGAGTAAGTGCTTTGTTCTGGATATGCGCCCAGATAGCGAAGGCGTGTATATTCGTCGATCGCCGTATACTGGTATAGCCGTTCTTCCGGGTTTGTTAGGCATTTCATCGGCACCACCTTCACATCTACCTGAACGCGCTGGCCGGGATACTGCATCTGTTCGTATGGCTTTGCCTTGTAGGCTGCTTTGACCTTTGGCTGCGGGAACATCCCCAGCTTGCGCATGACCCGGAACAGACTTTCCGGACAGCGGGTATACCCACGTTTGCGGAGCCGGTGCCAGAGTTCTACCATTCCCAGCGTGGGATTCCTCCTCCGCATGTCTCGGATGAGCTTCAGTTCCGCTTCTGTGTGTTGGTTTGGATGGTGATGGGGGCGCCTGGACTGACAAGCCAGGGACGCCATACTTCCATCCCAGCGTGCCTTCCAGAAGTAGATATATGACCGGCTCTTGTTGTATTTCCGGCTTGCACGGCTCACGCCATATTTGGCTGCATACTGCATTAGGGATTGCCGATACCGCATGTCTTGTGTTATACTTTTACTCATGAGGGACAGAGCTCCTTTTTGGGTTGTTTGGTGTTGCAACTTAACTATACCCTATGATGGCTCTGTCCTTCTACTTTTTTTATTCGCTTTTTCTTGCCCTCCTGTCCAATATGTATTGTAGCTCTACACAAAGGAACCTGGAGTAAAAGGACGTTGCTTGACAACTCGTTGCCGTTGATCTATAATAAATCCATTCACCTCACTATACACAGGATGGAACAGCGATGAAGGGGAGAAAGCGGGCAATCCGTCTTTCAGAGAGCGGCCGGTTGGTGCGAGGCCGCAAGCGGTGTCCGCCGGGCTCGCCCCGGAGCTGCCTGGCTGAATTCCGGTTTCCCGGAGAGTAGGCTCGGCCGGTTTCCCACCGTTAACGGGATGCGGGGGAGCTTTGCTCCCGTGCGGTAAGCGGCTTCCCTGGAAGCAAAAAGAGTGGTACCGCGGAGGAATCGGCCTTCGTCTCTTTACAAAAAGGAGACGAGGGCTTTTTTGCAGGGGAAGATCCCCGGAAAGGAAGGAACGGAACGATGAAGCGAAACGGGTCGGATATATTGGTGGAATGTCTGCTCGAACAGGGGGTGGACACCGTATTCGGCTATCCCGGCGGAGCCGTACTCAATATTTACGACGCCCTGTATAAATACAGTGATCGTATCCGGCATGTGTTGACCGCCCATGAGCAGGGGGCTTCTCATGCGGCGGATGGATATGCTCGCGCCACCGGCCGTGTCGGGGTCTGCATCGCCACCTCGGGACCAGGTGCAACCAATTTGGTCACCGGTATCGCGACGGCTTATATGGATTCTATTCCAATCGTGGCGATCACCGGCAATGTGGCGGTGCCTCTGCTTGGACGGGATTCTTTTCAGGAAGTGGATATTACCGGTATTACTATGCCGATCACCAAACACAACTTTATTGTCAAGCAGGTGGAGGATTTGGCCGACACGGTGCGTCAGGCTTTTCAAATCGCCCAGAGCGGCAGGCCTGGTCCGGTACTCATCGATCTGCCTAAGGATATCACAGCGGCCGTGACGGAGTATGAACCCTGCCCTGCGGTGGAGCCACGGCCCCATATTCCCCCGAAAGAAGAACGGATCCAGATGACTCTTGACCGGCTGAAAAGCAGTGAGAGACCACTGATCTATTTCGGCGGAGGCGTTATCTCCTCCGGCGCGGAAGCTGAGCTTCTCGCTTTGGCGGAGGGACAGGATATCCCGGTTTGCTCTTCCATGATGGGGCTTGGCGGGTTCCCACCGGATCACCGGCTTTGGCTCGGCATGGTGGGGATGCACGGTACTTTGGCGGCCAACCGCGCGGCCCGGGAATGTGACTTGCTTCTGACCTGTGGAGCCCGTTTTTCCGATCGGGTGGCGGGGAGTACCACCGGTTTCGCTCCTCATGCTCAAGTGATCCATATGGATATCGATCACGCGGAGTTCGATAAAAACGTCTCGGTAACGGTCCGGCTGGCCGGTGATCTCAAAGAGGTGCTCGGTATCTTGACAAAGCGGACGGACCGGCGGACCCATCCGGCTTGGGTGGAACAAGTGACGGCGCTCAAACGGAAAGTTCCGGCGCCGTCCGCATCCCAGGCTGATCCGGCCGATCCTCTCGAGATCCTGCGCACCCTGCGTCGGCTGACCCCAGATGATACCATTGTCGCTACCGATGTGGGACAGCACCAAATGTGGACAGCCCAGCATTTTGAATTCCGGCAGCCTCGAACTCTGCTGAGTTCCGGCGGACTCGGCACGATGGGTTACGGTTTGGGTGCCGCCATCGGCGCGCAAGCGGCATTTCCCGATCGACGGGTTGTGCTGGTTTCCGGGGACGGCAGCATACATATGAATCTGAATGAACTGACCACCCTGGCGTCTTATAACCTGCCCATCGTGGTGGTGGTGATGAACAACCGGGTGCTGGGAATGGTGCGGCAGTGGCAGAAAGTTTTTTACGGACGCCGCTTCTCAGCTACCGATCCTCACCGCAAGACCGACCTGGTAAAGCTGGCTGAAGCCTTCGGTTGTACCGGTATGCGGATTACCACAACAGGAGACATTGAGCCTGTCCTGCGGGCCGCTCTGGGAAAAAGCGGGCCCGTCCTGGTGGACTGCCAGATCTCACCCGATGCTAACGTCTTACCCATGATTCCACCGGGAGGGACCGTGGAGGAGATCATCGAAGAAATGGACGAGGACTGACATCGGAAGAGGAAAGGAAGGCGTCTTATGAGCGAGGAAAATGTCAAGCGGAAGGTGCTGTCTGTCCTGTCGGTGGAGCATCCGGGGATCCTGCCGCGGGTGACCGGCTTGTTTTCCCGGCGGGGTTTCAACATCGATTCCATTATCGCCTGCAAGACCGAGAATCCCAAGCTGGCCCGCTGGACCTTGGTGGTGACGGGGGATGAGGCGACTTTTACCCAGTTAATGCGCCAGCTTCTCAAGCTGGAGGATGTCATAAAAGTGGAAGCGCTGGAAATGGAGAATTGCTCCAACAGTGAACTGCTCTTGATTAAAGTCAAGACGGATCCGGTCGGCCGGGCTGGTGTGCTGCGAACGGCTCAGACTTACGGCGGACGGGTACTGGATGTGGGAAATTGCACTATGACGTTGGAACTCACGGGTCAGACCGAGGAGATCGAACGGTTTGTTTCAAGAATGGCGGAGGACTACGGTATCGTCGAACTGGCCAGGACAGGGATTACAGCCTTGCGACGGGGAGACGATACCATCCATTCTCCCGACTGATCGTCAATACGCTGGGCCGATTCTAGTCCATTATAAGGAGGAAACAAGCATGGGCATGACCATGACGCAAAAAATCTTAGCCGCTCACGCGGGCCTGGATGAGGTTACGGCGGGGCAGCTCATTGAGGCAAAACTGGATCTCTGTCTTGGAAACGATATCACCGCTCCGGTTGCCATCAACGAATTCGAACGGTGCGGGGCCTGCCGGGTGTTCGACAAGGATCGGGTGGCCCTGGTGATGGATCATTTCACCCCCAATAAGGATATTAAAGCGGCCGAACAGGTTAAGCGCACCCGAGAATTCGCTGCAAAACAGGATGTAACGCATTTTTATGACGTAGGCCGGATGGGGATCGAGCACGCTCTCTTGCCTGAACAAGGGCTAGTCGGCCCGGGTGACTGTGTCATCGGTGCGGACAGCCATACCTGTACTTATGGCGCCTTGGGAGCCTTTTCCACCGGCGTTGGTTCCACCGATCTGGCGGCCGGTATGGCTACCGGCACCGCTTGGTTCAAGGTTCCGGCGGCGATTAAGGTGGAACTGACCGGCCGGCTGCCCCGCTACGTGTCGGGAAAGGACGTAATTCTCCATCTCATTGGCAAAATCGGGGTGGACGGGGCCCTGTACCGCTCCTTGGAATTCACCGGAGAGGGCATCGCCGCCCTATCCATGGATGACCGGCTCTGCATCGCCAATATGGCGATCGAGGCGGGGGCAAAGAACGGGATTTTCCCGGTGGACGGTGTGACGATGGCGTATATCCAAGACCGTTTCCAGCGAGAACCCCGAGTGTTTGAAGCAGATCCCGACGCCTCATATGAGGACACGGTTGTTATCGATCTGTCAACTCTGCGGCCCACGGTGTCTTTCCCCCATCTGCCGGAAAACACCAAGACGGTGGACGAGTGCGGCATGGTAAAGATCGACCAGGTGGTTATCGGTTCTTGTACCAACGGCCGGATGGAGGATATGCGGGCCGCTGCTGAGATGCTCAGAGGCCGGAAGGTGGCCGCCGGAGTGCGGTGCATCGTGATTCCTGCCACCCAGCAGATCTGGCTGGATAGCCTGCATGAAGGCTTGTTCGATATCTTTATAGAAGCGGGTGCGGTGGTCTCCACCCCGACCTGCGGTCCCTGCCTTGGCGGGCATATGGGGATCCTGGCCGCCGGCGAACGGGCCGTTTCTACCACCAACCGCAATTTCGTGGGACGGATGGGCCATGTGGACAGCGAAGTGTATCTTGCAAGTCCCTATGTGGCGGCGGCGTCCGCGGTAACGGGGTATATCACCGATCCGGCCAAACTGATGGAAAAGGGGGCATAAGCCATGATGGTTCAGGGAAAAGTACATAAATACGGAGACAATGTGGATACCGATGTCATTATCCCTGCGCGGTATCTCAATACATCCAGCCATGAGGAACTGGCCTCTCACTGCATGGAGGACATCGATCGGGATTTTGTTAAAAAGGTCAAGCCCGGCGATATATTGGTGGCCGAAAAAAATTTCGGCTGCGGTTCTTCGCGGGAACATGCGCCTATTGCGATTAAGGCCAGCGGTATCGCTTGTGTCATTGCCTCTACCTTTGCCCGGATCTTTTATCGCAACGCCATCAATATCGGACTGGCTATTCTGGAATGCGACGAGGCGGCCAGGGATATTCAGTCCGGGGACGAGGTGCGGGTGGATTTCGACACCGGTGTGATCGAAAATCTCACCACTCATAAAATATATCAGGCCCAACCCTTCCCGCCTTTTATTCAGAACATTATCCAAAAAGGCGGACTGCTGAACTCTATTCAGGACCGGCTGTAAGGACTTCAGCCGTCTGTGGAAAGGGGAGGCTCAAGAAATGTCCGCATTCGAAGAAATTATCCGGGAGCAGGCGCATTTGGCCGTGACGGAACTGCTCGGTGTGGCGAAGCTCACCCTGGGCGATTTGTTTGTAGTGGGCTGTTCCACCAGCGAAGTAGGAGGACGGCGTATCGGCTCCCACTCCAGTCTGGATATTGCCGCAGCTCTGTATAACGGCATCGCACCGGTGCTGCTTGAGCAGGGGATTTTTCTCGCCGTCCAATGCTGTGAGCATCTCAACCGCGCGGTCATCCTGGAGCGGGAAGCGGCCGAGAAAAACCGGCTTGAAGCGGTAAATGTCGTACCGCAGCTTCATGCCGGTGGCGCTTTCGCCGTTACCGTTTATGGAAAAATGCGACATCCTGTGGCGGTAGAAGAGGTCCGAGCGGATGCCGGAATCGATATCGGCGGTACCTTGATCGGTATGCAGCTCAAGCGCGTCGCCGTACCGGTTCGGCTATCGATCGACCAAATTGGAGAAGCGCGTATCCTCTGTGCCCGCACTCGTCCGAAATGCATCGGGGGAGCCCGGGCTGTATACGATGAGACACTGCTTTAGCATACCCAAAAGGCCGGAGGCATTGCCTCCGGCCTTTTGGGATCCGCGCGTTCAATATAAGAATCCCGCTTTACTCCGCCCGAATAAACCCCTCGGTACAATCCTGGCCGCAGGGAGGAGGTACGGGAAGGGAAAGAGCAAACAAATCGGTGGCCCGACATTCGAGATTCCAGACCGACATTCCCTCCTCCCGGAGCCTTGCCGCTTGAGAAGCTCGAGAAAAGAGAGGATAAGCCGTCTTTTTTGCTGCGGAAAGGATTTCGAGCCCCTTTGCGTTGGCGCCAAGTACACGGATATATGGCGGTCGGCCAGCGGCCAAAGAGGCGGGAATGCCCAGAAATGCCGACCAGATCAGACGGCGGACCCTCGTCATGGGATATCGCCGCGTTTTGATTTTTTCCATTAGATCCGGGAGACTGACAGCCTCTCGGACGGCGGCGAGAAACCGGTTCTCGATCCCTTCAGAAAGATCGGGGAGACAAGCGGCGGCGTCGGGCGTAAGTGTGCGTAGTTTGGCGAGTACCGCCCGATCCAGTCGTCCTTCCTCCGAAGGAGCCCGCCCGGATTGCATGGCCGCCGAAAGAACCTCAGCTACACTAGAAGGGAGATATGGTAAGGCCTCGAGAATCCGCCCGGCCCGCAGGAGGGTGCGTAGGTAAGTCGCCGAGGCAATGTTGCCGATAGGACGGTTCTCGTCTGCGTGTCCAGCACCGAATCGGGTGATCGTGTAGGGGCGGATAGGGGACCGAAGGAAACGTAGGGCTTTTATGTATTCGATCCCGAGTGTATTATTGGGGCTTTCGAGCAAGGCGGCAGTTCTTTCTCCGGCGATTTCGGCGACGGCGCGCTGTCTAGCTTCCGGAAAGGCAATCCCCATGCCGAGATGATAACGCAGCAAAGAGGAAAATCGAGGGGATTCCAGCGTGTCCACTACTCGTGTGAGGGCGTCGAGATCCCCGCATTCGCTGCCAAAACTGAGAAGATCGATACAGCCGAGTGCATCGAGGATAGAAACTGCGCCGTAGGCGAAGCGTTCGGCGGATGAGAGCGCCCAGGGTAGGGGAAGTTCCAAAACCAGATCGACCCCGCCTGCCAGAGCGGCCCGGACCCGGTCAGCTTTTGGCAGCAGAGCCGGTTCCCCCCGTTGGACAAAATTACCGCTCATTACCGCGGCAATATGAGTGGCTCCCCCGCCATCCTCGCTCCGTGTGTGGTCGACGTGGTAGGCGTGCCCATTGTGAAAGGGATTATATTCCGCGACAATGCCCGCGATTTTCATAAAAAGACCCTCCCGGATTCAAAAAACGGAGGAAAACCCTTGAAAATCCCATGTTTCTGTACTATTATAGTATACGTTGTTTATACAGGAAAATCAATACATGGTGGAGGTTCGGCCAGAACATGAAAATCTTAGTCATCAACGCAGGCAGTTCTTCTCTGAAATATCAGTTGATCGATATGGACGGGGAGGTCATGGTCGCCAAGGGAAACTGCGAACGAATTGGTATCGATGGAAAATTCACGCATAAGACCCAGGACGGCCGTACCATGGTGTGCAATGTGTCCATGCCGGACCACACAGCGGCTTTCGAACAGGTTAAAAACGCCTTGACCGAAGGAGAGGGCAAGGTCATCGACCGTTTGTCCGAAGTCTCGGCTATCGGCCACCGTATCGTACAGGGAGGATCCAAATTCGACCGGTCCGTGTTGGTGACGCCGCAGGTAATACAGGATATTGCCGGTTATGCCGCGCTTGCGCCTCTGCATAACAAGGCACACGTACAGGGCATTAACGCCGCGATCGCCGCTTTCGGTCCGGAGGTTCCCCAGGTTGTGGTGTTTGACACGGCCTTCCATCAGACGATGCCCCCTATTGCGTACCTCTGGGGAATTCCCTATGAGTATTATGAAAAATACGGGATCCGGCGTTATGGCTTCCATGGAACTTCCCATCGGTATGTCACCGCTCGCTGCCTTGAACTATTGGGCAAAAAAACGGGCGATCCTTCCCGCATCATCACCTGTCACTTGGGCAATGGTTCCTCATTGGCTGCTGTGAAAGATGGTCGGGTTATTGACACCACCATGGGGCTGACACCGCTGGATGGCTTCATGATGGGGACCCGTTCGGGCGCGGTAGATCCCTCCGCTGTGACTTTCCTGATGGAGAAGGAACATCTCAGCCCGCCCCAGATGGACGAACTGCTCAACAAAAAATCGGGCATGCTCGGAATTTCAGGGATTTCAAGTGACGACCGGGATGTGGCCGCCGCTGTGGAGCAAGGCAACGAGAGGGCAAAACTGGCCTGGGACATGCGTACCTATCAAATTACCAAATATATCGGTGGGTTTGTCGCAGCGCTCGGGGGATTGGACGCCATCGTATTTACGGCGGGAATCGGTGAAAACCAAGAGCATCTGCGCAGCGAACTGCTACACAATCTGGAATATCTCGGTGTCAAAGTGGACGAAGAGAAAAACCTGGTTCACGGCGTGGAACGGGAGATCACGACGCCGGATTCGACCGTACGCGGCTTTGTTATTCCCACCAATGAGGAACTGGTCATTGCGCGGGACACCAAAGCCATCGTGGAGCAGATGTGAAAGTCGCGTTACCGGGTCAATGCTTCCGCGCACGGACAATATACCGGAAAACTTTGAGACGGCGAGCGGGGAGAACAACCCGTCCGCCGTCTCATTAAGTTACTGCAAATTCTACCTTGGCATATACCGGTATTCCCAATACAGTCAAAACCCTCCGTCATCGGCAAGACAGACGGAGGGTTTTGACTGTACAGCGTTAATCGTCGCCCAGTTTTTTCGATATTTCTTCGATACAGTTCGGACAAATGTTGCGGCCTTTATACGTGACAACATCTTTGGCGTTGCCGCAGAAAATGCAGGCCGGCTGGTACTTTTTGAGGATAATGGTGTTGTCCTCAATGAAGATTTCGAGCGGATCCCGCTCACTGACCTCGAGTGTGCGACGCAGTTCGATTGGAAGAACAATACGACCGAGGTCGTCGATTTTGCGAACGATACCAGTAGATTTCATGTCAGATTCCTCCTTCTTTGTCAGGATTTGTCGGCGGGTTTTGTCGAGTTA
This sequence comes from uncultured Oscillospiraceae bacterium, assembly GCA_900553525.1. Classification (GTDB taxonomy): domain Bacteria; phylum Bacillota; class Clostridia; order Oscillospirales; family Acutalibacteraceae; genus UMGS1623. Next base: position 17,532 of record USDZ01000003.1, on the reverse strand, counting down.
GTGTTCTTTCGATACCAATAATACCAAAAAATGACAATTTTGTCAACAATCTATAACGTTTAAAAATGTGGAAAATTGTGGAAATTTTCACCTTGTTTTAGATAGTTTTACAAATGAATGGATCGCCGGCCCAGTTGATTTTCCATTGACGGGGCGGGGGTGACGTGCTAAAATTAGCATGAGCTAACTTTTATTCTTTCGATCATGGGGGATCGCCATGCAGAAAACCATAAACGACATGAAGATAGGAGAATCCGGCGTTGTGACAGGACTCGGATGCGCGGGTGCGTTGCGCCGCCGGATCATCGATATGGGGATCACACCTGGAGCAAAAGTCATCATGCGTAAAGCCGCGCCCATGGGCGATCCGCTGGAAATTAACGTGCGGGGATATGAACTCAGTATCCGCCGTTCAGAGGCCAAAGAAATTACGGTTGAAACTCAGGAGATGCCGTCACGTGCGTGAGACGTCCTGAAACTGCGGAAAGAAAGGTTTCGATGACGATGAGCAAACACGTGTATGCCTTAGCCGGCAACCCCAATTGCGGGAAAACCACGCTGTTCAACGAGATGACCGGTTCGAATCAGTATGTGGGAAACTGGCCGGGCGTAACAGTGGAGAAAAAAGAAGGGCGGCTGAAGACCCATGGGGACGATGTTACAGTTGTGGATCTTCCCGGCATCTATTCTCTATCTCCATATTCTGCAGAGGAAATGGTCACGCGGAATTTTGTCATCAACGACAACCCGGATGTGATCGTGGATGTGGTGGACGCTACGAATATTGAGCGGAATCTCTATCTCACCCTGCAGCTTGCAGAACTGGGCCGCCCCATGGTCATCGCCCTGAACATGATGGATATGCTCAAGAGCCGGGGCATCGAGATCGATGTGCAGGCGCTTGAACATCGACTGGGCATTCCGGTGGTGCCGATCGCTGCCAGCCGAGGCCGGGGTGTCAAGGAGTTGATCGACCGCGCTCATCACACCGGAGAGGAACAAGCGGTTCCTTCTCTGGCCCCTTTTGATGAACAACGTCTGGCCGGACGAATTCAGGATCAATACGGGACAAATCCCTACATCAGCCATCAACTGCATGAACGGCGGGAACATCATGGAAACGAGTACCGCTCGACCTATGTGATCGATGAGATCTATACTGGTGAAGTCCTCGAGGCGATTCTTCGTATCGAGGACATTATCGAACCGAAGTGTATGGAAAAGGGGATGGCCCTGCGATGGTCAGCGGTCAAGCTGATTGACGACGATACCCCCACCATCGAAGCGCTTGAACTCAGCGACGGAGAGGCGCATTTGATCGACGAGATCGTGCACTCCCTGGAAAGCCGATACGGCGAACGGGATATGATCATCGCCGATCAAAAATACCGTTTTATCTGCCAGGTATGCGAAGAATGCGTGACGCACTTAAAAGGGCCGGGAGAATTGACCTTGTCGGATAAGGTGGATGCCGTTGTCACCAATCGATATCTGGCGCTGCCCTTGTTCATCGGAATCATGGCCCTGGTGTTTTTTATTACCTTCGGACCCCTCGGTTCCTGGATGACAGACGGACTGGAAGCCTTGATTTCGGACCGCTTCGCTCCTTGGGTAGCGGCCGGACTTCGTAACCTGCATGCATCGGATTGGGCGGTCAGCCTGGTTTGTGACGGTGTGATTCAAGGGGTAGGGTCGATTGTTTCGTTCTTTCCACAAATTCTGATGCTGTTTTTCTTCCTTTCCATTTTAGAGGACAGCGGGTATATGGCCCGGGCGGCTTTTATCATGGATAAGCTGTTACATAAAACCGGTCTGTCCGGCCGCTCGTTTGTTCCTATGCTGATGGGTTTCGGCTGTTCGGTTCCGGCCATTTTGGCGGCCAGAACTTTAGAAAACGAGCGGGATCGCCGAATGACTATAATGCTGACCCCTTTTATGTCCTGTTCGGCCAAGATGCCGGTATATGGATTGTTCATCACCGCGTTTTTCCCGGCCTATCGCGGCTTAGTGGTCTTTGGAATTTATGCAACTGGTTTGGTTGTGGCGGTTCTCTGTGCCATGCTGTTGAAAAAGACGGTCCTCAAAGGGGGACACGCTCCTTTTGTGATGGAATTGCCGCCTTACCGTCTGCCAACGTTCAAAACGCTGTGGCGGCATCTGTATGAAAGGATTAAAGACTTTGCGGTCCGGGCGGGAACCATACTTTTGGCCGCATCGGTGGTTATCTGGTTTTTGCAGTCTTTCAGTCCCAGTCTGCAGATGCTGCCGCCGGAACAGACGGAGAACAGCATTCTCGCGGCTATCGGCAAGGCGGTTGCCCCGCTTTTTACGCCTCTCGGTTTTGGATTCTGGCAGGCATCGGTAGCCCTGGTATCGGGTCTCGTCGCCAAGGAAGCGGTGGTGGGGACCCTGAGCATCTTGTATACTTCCACCGGTATGGGCATGTCGGCCGTGCTCCAACAGGTTTTTCCCTCTCCCGTAGCGGCTCTGTCTTTCCTGGTGTTTGTGCTTTTATATATGCCCTGCGTTGCCGCTTTTTCGGCGATGCGAAGGGAAATGAATTCCTGGAAATGGGCGGTCGGAACAGCCGCGTTTCAGACCGGCGTGGCCTGGGTGGTTTCTTTTATTGTATACCAGTTCGGCACCCTGGCTATGAATATCGTGGGATTATTCTGAAAACAGCAATACGCACATGAATCGTGAAAAGGCCGACATTGCCGGCCTTTTCACGTATTGGGTTATTCCAAAATAAAGTCCCGAATATCCTGTGCAACCTTTTCATCTACATGGGTGGCTGTGTTATAATCGTTCGGAGTACCCATCGCTGGGATTTCGACAAATGTATGCAAAGAGAGGATATAGTCGATTTGTATTAGCGTCAGCTCCATAATGGAACGCACCGAGCCTGCAAGTGAGATATATCCGGCGATCCGATTGTCGGTATCCGCCTGATCAATCCGAGGAATCAGATAGCCACCCATGCTGTGGCCCGCTATATACACCCGGTTTGGATCCACTTTGTCGGTAGCTTTGGCTAAACAAACGGCCGCGAGGGCATCGTCGATTGCGGAAAATCCGACAATCGCAAAGGAGAGCGGCAGTACCCACAGGGTCGCCAGCGCCATACGCCAGTCCCCAAAAAGCAGACTAACCGATATGAGCAGCGTAGAGACAATGGAGCCAACCAGTTCCGGAATAAAGTGAGAAAAGCTTTGCTCTAAAAAGGTACAGTCCGCCATAATGGTGCTGGTCAAATCGGCAAGATCCTTTTTCCCGAAAAAGGATAAAGGGATTTCCGCAGTTTTTCGGCAAGGGAAATGCGGCGATTGCCTAGGTTATCCAATGGTTGCCGGCATCATGTTCGGATAGATCATCTTCATAAAATCGTCGGAGTAATGATGGTCGAGAAATTCCTCCATAGCGTTGGCCGGTGGGACGCCCTCATCCCTCGCGGTCCACCGGGCCACAGCAAGGCCCGAAACGATGGTGTTTAAAATCATGAATACCAGGAGAATCCACGTCAGAATTTTTCCGATGGAATTCGGAATCTTCTCAATGAGTCGCGTCATCAGAGGAAAAAGGTTTTTCACCCATAAAAGGGCGAGGATTCCCCAGAACATCGAGTACATGACATTGATCCGGCCGTTTAAGTTGAGTGGCATGTGGTCGTATTTCCAGGAAACCGTTCCTAACAAGGCCTCCTGTACGACACTGCATATGTACTCAAACACGCTGCCAATGACAAAACCGCCGAAAAACACCCATAAATCCCGCTTGCCTCGAAGCCAGTATAATCCGAGCGTCATGGCCAGAGCGCCGAGCCCATATACCAGATTGAAGGGTCCATAAATCAATCCCTGCCGGCTTTCAAAACGGTGACGGGTCACGAGGCAATACAGGGTCTCAATCACCACGCCGAGGAAACAGCCGACAAAAAAGATCCAGAAGAGTTTGTAGAAGTTCAGGCCATGTGCAAAGGATTTCACCGGCTTGACTTGGATGGGGCGCGGGTTCACTATAACATTGACTTCTCGTTTTGGGGTGGTCACAGCCATGCGTTTTCCTCCTTGTTTCCGGTCTGCATTATTCCGTATTGTTTAAGGCCGGATTTGTTTTGAAAAGCACCGCTTCGAATGGACAAACATTTATCTTCTTCGGTTCTTCGGATTCAGCCGCCTGATAATAAAAACACCAGAAAAAGCTCGCCGCCGATCGACATCGTATGGATAAATCCGTGTGTGCTAAATTCCTATAGCAGGCCATCTTCATCCGTATGAACTACCTATTCAACGAACGGGGTGTCACATCAAAGGAGCAAAAACCCGCAAAACGGCTCTTCCCAGTCTGCGCGGCAAAGAAACCCGGCGGCATTCTTCAAATGTAACCGGCTGACACAACTCGAGAGTTTTCAAATAATCGTTCTTAACCGCGGATACACTGGAGGTTCGGTAGAGGAGGACACCGCATTCAAAATGCAGATACAGGCTACGGTAATCGAGATTGACGGTCCCAACCGTAGCGTATTCGTCGTCTACTACAAAGGTCTTGGCATGAACGAAACCAGGCGTATATTCATAGATACGCACGCCGCTTTCGAGTAGCATTTCGTAATATGCACGGGTTACTGCATGGACATACCATTTGTCCGGGATATGGGGCGTGACAATCCGGACATCCACTCCCGATTTTGCCGCTATGCGCAAAGCCGTGGCCATTTCGTTGTCTAAAATCAGATACGGGGTGTTGATATAAACAAACCGTTTTGCCCGGTTGATCAGATTGAGGTAAACCGTTTCACCGACCGATTCGTCGTCGAGAGGATTATCCGAATAGGGCTGCACATATCCGTCGCTTTTTATCTGTTCGGTCATATGCACCGACGGCTTATAAGGGGTAAAGTCCTCGTTGATACCGTGAATATAATCCCACATGGATAAGAACATGACGGTCAAATTCCAAACGGCGTCTCCTTTTAACAGGACGGCGGTATCTTTCCAATGTCCGTGCTTTTCATAAGCATTGATATACTCATCCGCCAGATTGATGCCTCCCGTGAAACCGGTATGTCCGTCGATCACACAGATTTTGCGGTGGTCCCGGTTGTTGAGGCGGGAGGTCAGGACGGGAACAAACGGATTAAATACGCAGCATTGAATGCCGAGAGCTTCCAGTTTGCGGTCGTACCGGTAGGGCAACGTCATGATGCAACCCATATCATCGTAAATCAACCTTACTTCCACGCCCTGTTTAACCTTTTCTTTGAGGATTTCCAGGATTGAGTCCCACATCACCCCTTCTTGAATGATGAAATATTCCATGAAGATATAATGCTTGGCTTTGGAGAGTTCCTCTTTGAGGCGATCGAACTTGACTTCTCCTATAGGAAGATATTCTGTAAAGGTGTTCTTATATACCGGTGAATACGCATATTTTTGGATATATTGCACTTGCGCCGCCGCATCCTCGTTCTGTGCGCGGATTTCATCGAGAAGGTCTTCCTGCGGAGGCAGTTCCTGCCGCATTTTGACCTCCATGCGGTGCATCTTGGCTTTGGTCTGCCGGCTCAACCGTTTGCCGCCGAGGATAAGATAAAACAGCACACCAAAAATCGGTACAAGAAGAATCGGGATGATCCAGGCGATTTTATATCCCGGGTTGCTGTTCCCATTGACGATTTTGAGAACCGTCGCCAGACTCAAGGCCACGCAGACAGCGTAAAAATAGACATAGTATTCGTTAAACTTCACCAGCATCAAAACCAGCAGACCCGCTTGAAAAGCGAGCGCCAATGCCACGAGTACGACCCGGTGAAATAGAAACTTCAGCAATTTTTTCATCGGATTCCCTCCCGACAATTCCTCGGCAAACCGCCGACTTTGATAAATATTCGCACCTTCTTGATAAAAAATACACAATGAGTGTATTATACCATGCATCCGACGAAAAGCAAAGGGAAAGTTCAAAATGTGCACGGATTCGACAGGTGGGTATTGATTCGTGATCCGAACATAGGATGCAAGAAATTCAAGAAAAAAAGAAGCGAAGGTTGCCATGAACATCCAAAAAATGGTATATTCATAAATATCAGGACATAGAATGTTATAGGACAAGCCGGATTTGAGGACGGTGAAAGGGATGAAAAGGACAAGATGCCGGTATCCGGGGCGTATATGGCCCCGTTTGGCGCTCTTTTTGATTGTGGGTTTCGCAGCAGTAGGACTGGCTGCCATTCTTTCGGCTGGAAGCTGGTGGCCGGAACTCCGCAGCGCCCTCACTCGGAATCCACTGCCGGTTTCTTCCGGCAAAACGGTATTGTCGGAGGGAGGACAGGGAGGCGGGCCCTTGCCCGATAGCAGCACTGAGAAAATGGAGGCCGTCACGTCTCCTTTTTCTATCGCTTGGATTAGCGATACGCAGATATATGCGGAGAGTTATCCCTCTACCTTTACAGCCATGACTACATGGATAGAGGAGCAGCGGAACGTCTACAATATCCAGGCTCTGATGCATACGGGTGATGTCGTCAATAATCGAAAAAGCGAAAGGCAATGGGAGAACGCCGTGGAAGCGATGAATCGGCTGCAACTGCCCGTTCTGATCGCCGCTGGAAACCACGACGTTTGGACTCCGGATACCGATTACCGCTATTTTTCCCAATATTTTGGCAAGTCAAACGACCCGGATACCGTTACCTGGCAGGAAGGCAAGGGACAATACCGTCTCTTGTCCGCGGGAAATATGAACCTTTTGCTGCTGACGCTGGGATATGGAACCGGAGCGGAGGGAATCGCCTGGGCGGACACGGTGCTTTCTCAATATCCCGATCATTACGCGGTTCTTGGGTTCCACAGCTATATGCATGAAACAGGGGTGCTCAGCGGTCTGGGAAGAAGCTTATATCAGGAGCTTGTTGAACCTCATCCGAATGTGCGGCTGGTATTGTGCGGACATTACCACGCCGTAGGGCGGCACGACAGGCAGATAGATGACGACGCGGACGGGTCCCCCGACCGCACGGTGGTACAGCTCCTTGCAGATTACCAGGGAGATGAGAAGGGGGGAGGCGGCCTTCTCCGGCTTCTTACCTTTGATGCGGATATGGGCGAGATCCGGGTGAAGACATATTCACCGTTTTTGGAAACAGATGCGTATGAAGAGGAGTCCTTTTCTTTTCCCATTGAATGGTAAGGGACTCCGCATTCCCGATCCTTATTTCGAGCGAACGAGGCCATCCCGTCTCCCGGAAGACGGTTATGCCGCCTTTTGAGGAATTATATTTTAGACGGCTTTTTTTGGCGGGATTTGCCGCGAAAAACGAACAAGCGCTGCATCAACATACTGACCGCAAACATAAGCGTTTCGGTCATCAATTTGGCAATCCAGGCCGGAATGCCGCACCATTCGTGGAAGAATATCAGCAAGACGGTATTGATCAGTAGAATAAATGCGACGACCGCGTAATACTTCAGGACTGAGACCAACAAATTGCTTCTATCTCGAAATACCAGTTGGCGGTTGAGGATGAAATTCAGGGTGGAACTGAGTATCCTGGCAAGCACATTGCCCATGCCTACCGGAGAAATACCCGTTAGAGCGGCAAAGGGTGTACGGGACAATACCGTATAAAAAAACTGAGATAAGAGATAATCCACTCCGAAGCTCAAGACTGCCACGCCTGTGTATTTAAAAATAGCCGAATAGACTTGTAAGTACCGGCGAAACGAAAGCCGATCGATGGGGGAATGCTGCAGCCGGACCGCCTCCACCGGCACTTCCACCACCGGGATCTGTTTCCGGATGAAGTCCATCAAAACCGTCACATCGTATTCCGCTCCGTCTCCTGGGCAGCCCAGCAGTTCCGGAATGCGTCCGATGGAAAAAGCTCTCAGTCCGGTTCCGGCGTCCCGGAGCTTGGAACCGCTGGCAAAAGCAAACACATAGCGAAATAACGTGTCTGCCAGCCGGCTGGGCAGCGGGTTTCTGCCGATATACCGCCTGGAGCCGAGGATGTAAGCGTCTGGATGTTCTAACAGAGCCTCGCCGACCGCCAAAACATTTTCCACGGTACAGGAGCCGTCAGCGTCGGTGACCACGATCCCCGGCTCGTCGGAATAGGCGTTTTGAGCGTAGGAAAAGGCCGTTTTGAGCGCCTGGCCCCGTCCCATGTGATGAGGATGCCGCAACACGACGCCGATGGATTCGATCGCTTTAAAAACAAAAGCCTTGTCCGGAGAACTACCGTCATCGACCACCAGAATTGGATAGGTTGTTTTCTCCCGTAACTGGTACACAAATTCTATCAGCTCCGGTTCCGGCTGATAGGCAGGAATCACAACAATCATGTAACGGACCTCCCTCACCTCTCCCTTGTTCGACATTATACACGATTTAAAGTTAAAAACCCAGGGAAAAGATTCTGAATTTTTGGGAAAGGGCTAAAGGTCCGCAAAATAGACAAAATCCCCCGCAACCGATTCATTTTCGCCTCCTATCTTTACAAATTTTATGGGGAGAGTGAATACACCTTGCATTTTTTGGGGTTTTGCAATACAATAAAAACATACTTTGTAAGGAGGTTGTCGACGTGCGCCGGGCTTGCGGAAAGACGGGCGGGAGCCGCCTGAAAGCAGGCTGCGGCGTCGTGTGCCGCAGCCTGCTTTTTCCGGTTTGATTGTAAAGAAGGGGCGAATATCATGACTCAAGTATCTCCAAAAGTGGCGGTCATCATGGGCAGCGACAGTGACTTGCCGGTTGTAGGAAAAGCCATCGACACCCTCAAAGCTCTCGGTATTCCGGTGGAAGCCCATGTGATGAGTGCTCACCGTACGCCGGACAAGGCGGCTCTGTTCGCCTCCACTGCTGCGGAAAACGGTTTTGGCGTCATTATCGCCGCGGCAGGAAAAGCGGCTCATCTTGCAGGCGTCCTCGCGGCCCATACGGTATTGCCGGTCATCGGCATCCCGGTTAAATCCTCCACCTTGGACGGGCTGGACGCTCTGCTTTCGACGGTGCAGATGCCGTCCGGCATTCCGGTTGCGACTGTGGCGATTGACGGAGCGGAAAACGCTGCCCTTCTCGCTGCGCAGATGCTGGCCCTTTCCGACGAGGGCTTGCGCCAAAAGCTATTGGATAAAAAGGCCGACATGGCCAGCGGGGTCGAAGAAAAGGACCGTCGTCTTGCCGAGACCCTTGGTGAGAAAATTTAAGGAAGGAGTCGTTCGACATGGAAAAACGGGAAATGTTGTATGAAGGAAAGGCCAAAAAGGTTTTCGCTACGGAGGATCCGGAACTCTTCATTGTTGATTATAAAGACGACGCGACTGCATTCAACGGCGAGAAGAAGGGTACCATTCTTGGTAAGGGCGTGGTTAACAATCGGGTGACCAATCATCTGATGAAGCTTCTGGAAAAAGAGGGGATTCCCACCCATTTTGTCAAAGAACTGTCCGATCGGGAGACTCTCGTAAAAAAAGTCACGATCGTTCCTCTGGAGGTTATCATCCGCAATATCACCGCGGGTTCCTTTTCCAAGCGGTTTGGGGTGCCGGAAGGGCAGGTCCTGAAGCGTCCTTCGCTGGAATACAGCTATAAGGACGACGCGCTGGGCGACCCGATGATCAACGATTATCAAATCCTGTCGCTGAGAATCGCGACGCAGGAAGATTTGGACACCATATCCGGGTACGCCTTTAAGGTCAACGAAGTACTCAAAAAGTATTTGCTGAATCGGGACATCCTTTTGGTGGATTATAAACTGGAATTCGGCAAATTATCCGATGGGACGATTGTCCTGGCGGATGAAATATCGCCCGATACTTGCCGCTTCTGGGATGTTCATACCCATGAGAAATTGGACAAAGACCGCTTCCGCCGTGATCTGGGCGGGGAAGAGGAAGCATACAAAGAGATTCTCCGCCGGCTGCTGGGTGAATAACGGCCGGCCATGTCCATAGAGACTACCGACGGTTTACGGCTATAGGGCCAAAATAACTTTTGGCCCTATAGTCTTGGTTTTTCATTCCACATGTTAGATGAAGGAGGACCTGTATGGGCGGCGTATTTGGTGTGGCGGCCGGGGGAAATTGTATACATGACCTGTTTTTTGGGGTGGATTATCATTCCCATCTAGGGACCAAGCGGGGCGGTATGGCGGTTTACAATACCGAGACCGGTTTTGAGAGAGCGATTCACAACATCGAAAACTCGCCGTTCCGCACCAAGTTCGAGCGGGATGTGGACGAGATGACCGGGCCGTTTGGAATCGGTTGTATCAGCGATACCGATCCGCAGCCTTTGATCGTGCGATCCCACCTCGGCACCTATGCTATCACCACGGTTGGACGGATCAACAACTTGGAGGAATTGGTACGCTTTGCATTTGAGAACGGCAGTTCTCATTTTTTAGAGATGAGCGGCGGTAAGGTCAACGCCACCGAACTGACCGCCTGCCTGATCAATCAGAAAGATACCCTTGCCGAGGGTATTCAAAACGCCCAGAAACTCATAGACGGCTCGATGACCATGTTGCTGCTGACGAAAGACGGCATCATCGCCGCGCGCGACCGGATGGGCCGCACTCCGCTGATTATCGGGAAAAAAGAAGGGGCGTCTTGCGTTTCTTTTGAATCCTTCGCTTATCTCAACCTGGGATACCGGGATGAACACAGACTGGGACCCGGCGAGATTGTCCGAATCACGGCGGACGGATATGAGGTGTTGGTCCCTCCCCGGAAAAAAATGAAAATCTGTGCATTTCTCTGGACCTATTTCGGGTATCCGACCTCCTCCTATGAGGGAGTGAACGTGGAACAGATGCGGTATGACTGCGGCCGTATCCTCGCGCAGCAGGATACGGGTACCGATGCGGATTATGTCGCGGGTGTGCCCGATTCGGGAACGGCTCACGCGATCGGCTATGCGAATGAGTCGGGCATCCCGTTTGCCCGTCCCTTTATCAAGTACACGCCCACCTGGCCGCGCAGTTTTATGCCGCAGAATCAGGCGGTGCGCAATCAAGTGGCCCATATGAAGCTTATCCCTGTGGACACTTTGATCCGGGACAAGCGTCTGCTCTTTATCGATGATTCGGTCGTGCGGGGTACCCAGATGCGGGAGACGGTCGACTTCCTGTACAACAGCGGTGCGAAAGAGGTGCATATCCGTCCCGCCTGCCCCCCCATCATGTTCGGGTGTAAGTACCTCAACTTTTCCCGCTCCACTTCCGATATGGACTTGATTACGCACACGGTTATCCACGAATTGGAGGGGGAAGAGGGCTTCCGCCATCTTGAAGAATATATCGACGCCCATTCGGAGCGGTACGGCCGGATGGTAGAGGGCATTTGCCGGAAGCTGCGGGTCACTTCCCTCCGATACCAGACTCTCGAGGGGATGCTCGCATCCATCGGGATCGATCCCGACCTTGTCTGCACCTATTGCTGGACCGGAAAAGAATAGGAATTCGCAGGAACCGGACGAATGCCGTAAAAAGCTGCCCGATAGGGTGAAAGGAAGGATCGGATATGGAAAGCGCAAGCAAAAGCTATGCCGACGCCGGGGTGGATGTCACGGCGGGCTATAAAGCGGTGGAACTGATGAAATCTCATGTCGCGCGAACGAAGATTCCGGGAGTATTGTCGGGAATCGGCGGCTTCGGCGGCCTGTTTGAGCCGAATCTCACGGGTATGGAGCGACCGGTACTCGTTTCGGGTACCGACGGCGTTGGGACCAAACTGAAGCTGGCTTTCCTGTTGGACAAACACGACACGGTGGGGATCGACTGTGTGGCCATGTGTGCGAACGATGTGGCCTGTTCGGGAGCTAGGCCCCTCTTTTTCCTCGATTACATCGCCTGCGGAAAAAACCGTCCGGAAAAAATCGCCGCCATCGTCGCGGGGGTGGCAGAGGGCTGCGTGCAGGCCGGCTGCGCCCTGATCGGAGGGGAAACCGCCGAAATGCCCGGGTTTTATCCGGAAGAGGAATACGATCTCGCGGGGTTTTGCGTGGGAATGACGGATTATTCAAAGATCGTGGACAGTAGTCGGGTAAAGGCTGGAGACGTCTTGATCGGTGTCAAATCCAGCGGGGTACATTCCAACGGCTTCTCTCTTGTTCGAAAGGTATTTGATATCTCCGAGAAAACCGTCGGTGTCTATTATGATGAGCTGGGGACTACCCTCGGCGAAGCCCTGCTCACCCCAACGAAGATCTATGTGCGTCCCCTGCTGGCTTTGCTCGATGCTGTCCCGGTTCATGGTGTCTCCCATATCACGGGAGGGGGATTTTATGAGAATATCCCGCGGATGCTGCCACACGGTCTGGAAGCGGTCATCGAGAAAAAGGCCGTGCCGGTAGCACCCATTTTCGATTTGATACAGAAGACCGGGGACATCCCGGAACGGGATATGTATAACACCTTCAATATGGGTGTCGGTTTGTGCATCGCCTTGCCGACGGAGAGAGCGGACGAGGCGGTTCGGCTCCTCCGTAACGCAGGGGAAGAAGCTGTGATTCTGGGTGAAGTACGACCGGGAAACGAAGGTGTCCGGCTGATCTAAAAACGTCGTATGGAAGGGCGGAATCGGGATGCAGAACATCGCGGTATTGGTGTCGGGCGGAGGAACCAACTTGCAGGCCCTTTTGGATGCCGAAAAGGCGGGACGCATCCGAAACGGCAGAATCGTCCGGGTCATTTCCTCCAAGCCAGGGGTGTTTGCCTTGGAACGAGCAAAACGGCATGGAATCCCCACTACTGTGGTGGAGCGGAAAGCCTATTCCACTATAGATGCCTTTAGCGCGGCGTTACTGAAGGCGCTCGAGGACTGCGGGGTCGATATCGTGGTGCTGGCTGGCTTCCTTTCGATTATCGATGAAACGGTGATCAAACGCTATCCCAATAAGATCCTCAACATCCATCCGTCGCTGATTCCAGCCTTTTGTGGAAAGGGATATTACGGTCTGCGGGTGCATGAAGAAGTACTCCGGTATGGTGTCAAACTGACCGGCGCCACGGTTCATTTTGTCAACGAGGTGACGGACGGCGGCGCGATTCTGCTGCAAAAGGCGGTGGAAGTTTGGCCGGACGATACCCCTGAAACGTTGCAGCGGCGGGTGATGGAGGAGGCGGAGTGGCGGTTGCTGCCCCAAGCCGTTTCTCTTCTTTGCGAGGGCCGCGTGAAGGTGGAAGGGCGGATTGCACGTATTCTGGATGAGATTCCTTCGGAAGAAGAAACGCGATAAAAAAGGGGAGATCCGTTATGAACAGCCGTACACTGAAAGAAGAACTCGGTCGGACGAGCTATCCTGGCCGCGGCATCCTGCTGGGGATGAGTGAGGATGGGCGGAAGGCCGTCATTGCCTACTTCATCATGGGACGAAGTGAAAACAGCCGTAACCGTGTCTTTGTAGAAGAAGGAGAAGGCATTCGTACACAGGCATTTGATCCTGCGAAATTGACAGATCCAAGCCTGATCATTTACGCACCGGTGCGTGTGCTCGGCAATAAGACAATTGTGACAAACGGAGACCAGACAGATACTATCTATGAAGGTATGGACAAGCAGATGACATTTGAACAGTCATTAAGGAGCAGAAAGTTTGAGCCGGATGAGCCTAACTATACACCAAGAATCTCTGGTATCATGCACATTGAAAATGGAACTTATAATTATGCAATGTCAATTTTGAAGAGCAACAATGGCAATCCGGACAGCTGCCACAGATATACATTTGCATATGAGAATCCGGCGGCAGGCGAGGGACCTTGTATCCACACATACAAATGTGATGGTAATCCGCTTCCGAGTTTTGAAGGAGAACCGAAACTAATCGCAATTCCGAACGATATGGATGAATTTGTATCTACTTTGTGGAATAGTTTGAATGAAGATAATAAGGTATCTCTTTTCGTGCGATATATTGATATTGCAAGCGGCGCTTATGAGACAAAGATCATCAACAAGAATAAATAAGAATCAGTAAGGAGAATGGATCATGAAAGAATTAGAGTTGAAGTATGGTTGTAACCCAAATCAGAAACCATCCAGAATCTATATGGAGACAGGAGAAGAACTTCCTATCAAAGTGTTAAATGGAAGACCTGGATATATTAATTTCCTTGATGCATTTAACGGCTGGCAGCTGGTTAGCGAACTTAAGAAAGCAACCGGACTTCCGGCGGCAACTTCTTTTAAGCACGTATCTCCGGCAGGAGCGGCAGTCGGACTTCCACTGGACGAAACACTGGCGAAGATCTACTGGGTGGATGATCTCGGAGAATTGTCCCCAATGGCAAGCGCTTATGCAAGAGCGAGAGGTGCAGACAGAATGTCCTCTTTTGGTGATTTCATTTCTTTATCTGATGTGTGCGATGTAGATACTGCAAGACTGATCAAAAGAGAAGTTTCTGACGGAGTTATCGCACCGGGATATGAACCGGAAGCATTGGAGATCTTGAAGGCAAAGAAAAACGGTAATTATAATGTGATCGAGATTGATCCGGACTATGTTCCAAGAAAGCTGGAGAGAAAAGAAGTATTCGGTATCACATTTGAGCAGGGCAGAAATGAATTGAAGATTGATGATGAATTCTTTGCAAATATTGTGACAGAGAACAAAGAACTGACAGAGCAGGCAAAGATCGATCTTGCAATTTCTATGATTACATTAAAATACACACAGTCCAATTCCGTGTGCTTCGTGAAAGACGGACAGGCAATCGGAATCGGTGCAGGACAGCAGTCCAGAATCCACTGTACACGTTTGGCAGGTACGAAAGCAGATAACTGGTGGCTGAGACAATCTCCACAGGTTATGAACCTTCCATTTGTAGATGGAATCCGTCGTGCAGACAGAGATAATGCAATTGATCTCTACATCGGAGAAGATTATATGGATGTGCTTGCAGACGGAGCATGGGAACATATCTTCAAAGAGAAGCCGGAGGTATTTACAAGAGAAGCAAAGAGAGAGTGGCTGGATAAATTAACAGACGTAAGTCTTGGCTCAGACGCATTCTTCCCATTTGGCGACAATATTGAACGCGCACATAGAAGCGGTGTAAAATATGTAGCTCAGCCGGGTGGTTCTGTAAGAGATGACAATGTGATTGAGACATGTAATAAATACAATATGGTAATGTCCTTTACGGGACTTCGTTTGTTCCATCATTAATGAAAACAAGGACGGAGGTTTTTATCAAATCTCCGTCCTTATTCCATTTTTCTGCCAATTGATTTACCTTGTGGTTTCTATGACCGGATGGTATGATAGACAAGGTGAGTAAAAATAAAAAGTAACTTTATAAGTATAAAAGGAGAAGTAAAGTATGAAACAGTATGATGTGATTATTATCGGTGCAGGACCGTCCGGTATTTTCTGCGCGTATGAGCTGATCAGACAGAAACCGGATATGAAAGTCCTGATGATTGAAAAAGGGCGTTCCATTGAGAAACGTCAGTGTCCGAAGAGAAAGACGAAGGTATGTGTAGGATGCCAGCCATGTTCTATTACGACAGGATTTGCAGGAGCAGGAGCATTTTCAGATGGAAAATTATCTCTGTCCCCTGACGTGGGAGGAACATTGCCGGAGATTCTCGGTTATGAGAAGGCAACGGAGCTTATCAATGAGGCAGACAATATTTATCTGAAATTCGGCGCTGATGAGAAAGTGTACGGTATCGAGGACACTGCTGCCATTGAAAATATTCGTACAAAGGCAATCCGTGCAAACCTGAAGCTTATCGAGTGTCCGATTCGCCATCTTGGAACAGAAGAAGGATATAAAATTTACACAAGACTTCAAGAGCATTTGATCGAAAATGGCGTAGAGATCAAATTTATGACAATGGTAAAAAATATCATCATTGAAGATGGTGTTGCAAAAGGAGTTGTCACAGATCAGGGAGAGGAATTCTATGCACCGGAGATTGTAGCCGGTATCGGAAGAGAAGGCTCTGAGTGGTTTTCTCATATTTGTAAAGAGCATGATATCGAAACGAAAAACGGAACCGTTGACGTGGGCGTGCGTGTAGAAGTTCGAGACGAGATCATGAAAGAGTTAAATGAGAAGCTGTACGAAGCGAAGCTTGTCTACTACACACCTACCTTTGATGATAAGGTGCGTGTATTCTGTACAAATCCATCCGGAGAAGTAGCTACAGAGTATTATGATGATGGTCTTGCAGTGGTAAATGGTCATGCATACAAGTCCAAAGATATGAAGACGAAAAACACGAACTTTGCGCTCTTAGTATCGAAGAACTTCACAGAGCCATTTAAGTCTCCGATCGAATATGGAAAACACATTGCACAGCTTGGAAATATGCTTTGTGACGGAAAAATATTATTGCAGCGTTACGGTGATTTCCGCAGAGGAAGACGTACGACAGAAGAGCGTCTTATGAGAAATAATATTACTCCGACTTTAAAAGATGCAGTTCCGGGTGATCTGTCACTTGTGTTCCCACACCGTATCATGGTGGCGATTGATGAAATGATTCAGGCACTCGACAAGGTGACGCCGGGAATTGCCTCTGATGAGACATTACTTTACGGTGTAGAGGTTAAATTCTATTCTAATAAAGTTGTAGTAAATAAAGAATTCGAGACAAGCATCAAAGGACTTCGCACGATGGGTGACGGAGCGTCTATCACACGTGGACTTCAGCAGGCATCTGCAAATGGTCTCTGTGTAGCAAGATGTATTTTAGACAAAGAATAGATTTCATAGATATTGTTATAGAAATATTTTTATTGACAGTATCATGGAAAATAGATACTATAAAAATGAATATTGGTTTCAGTTTGCGCTGAATGAAAAGGGAATGCGGTGAGAATCCGCAACAGCTCACTCTACTGTAATGGAGGACGAAAGCCAGAGACCACTGCCGGAAAATGATTCGGTGGGAAGGGGGCAAGTAGGTATGATTCCTAAGTCAGGAGACCTGCCAATAGGATAAGAGGTAAAATCTTTCGGTGAGGATAAGATGGTACACAAACAAGACAGGATGTTTCGATCGAAGGATGGAAACTTATTTGTGTATGAAGGACAGCCGAAGTGCTGTCCTTTTTGTACGTTATTATTCTCCAAAAGTAGAAAAGGAGACAGGAATGAAAAAGAAGAAAACAGTCAAAACAAGAATGCTAAGTCTGTTTCTCGTTCTTTTGCTTCTCACAGGAAGCGTGTCCAGCGTGCGCGCAGAAGAAGCGGCGGGGACAGAAGCAGCAGGAAGCGAGACAACGAAAGAACAGATTGTGGAGTCTGAAGAGAGTGTAGGTTCCGGTGAGCAAGGCAGTGTTCCGGGGAGCGCAGAATCAACAGACGGTTCCGTAGATGTGAAGAAAGACAAAGAGACCTCTTCTGATAGAAATGTGTCTGCCCCGTCTGCTGTAAAAAAAGAAGCGAAAGCAACAACTGCAAGTGATGAGGATAAAACGGAAGCAGCGGGCACAGGGGAAAGTGAGGAACCCCTTACGGGTTATGGCATAACGGTAACGCTTCAAATAGAGGGATATGAGGAAACAGTCGAAGAG
>USDZ01000002.1 GCA_900553525.1 uncultured Oscillospiraceae bacterium | reverse complement strand
CGCTGTATGAGAGCGACCCGACGCGCCTTGTCGCCCCGTACCCCGGCATTCTGGCGCTGCTCCACGCGGTGCGCGAGGCCGGCGTAAAGACCGCCGTGCTTTCGAACAAGCCGGACAACATGACCTGCTTCATTGCGGACGCGCTTTTCCCCGGCCTGTTCGACATTGTGCACGGCCAGCGGACCGGCGTGCCCAAGAAGCCGGACCCTGCGGGAGCTCTGCAGATTATGAGCCGCCTGGGAGTAGAGAAAGAGGAATGCCTTTATTTCGGGGACACGAATACTGATATGAAGACCGGCCATGCAGCCGGGATCTATACGGTGGGCGTCGCCTGGGGCTTCAGGCCCAGAAGCGAGCTGGAAGAAAATCACGCGGACCGGATCATAGATTCGCCGCTGGAAATCATAGGATTAACGGAGGAACACATGAAATGAGCGGAAAAATCAGGCTGATTGCCAGCGATCTGGACGGGACGCTGCTGGCGCCCGGCGCCCAGCTGACTCCCAAGACCAAGGAGATCCTCAACTGTCTGATCGATGCGGGCGGCTTCTTTTCCATCGCGACGGCCCGGACCTTGATTGGCCTCAAGATGCTGGATCTCGGAGGAGTAAGATGGAACGTGCCCTTCGTGCTTGGAAATGGGTCGATGCTGTATGACGTGGCCGGGGGAAGAGTGTTGGACACCCTCAACCTCACGCCGGATACCATACGGTGGATTCTGGAGATCTGTGCGGAATACGGGAAAGCGCCGATGCTGTATCGGGTCAAGGGCGATGAAGTGCAGGGGGTCACCACCGGTCCCACCTCAGTGGGGGAGAAAGCTTTCATTGAAAAACGCAACGCCCGGTTCCCTGGCTGTATCCAGATCTCACCGACCTATGAACCGGAAAAGGGGGGCTTCTATTTTTCCTTACAGGACACAAGGAAAAAAATGGAAGCGCTGGCCGCTGCGATTTCCCGTATCCCGGGCATCCAGACGGTGACCTATCGGGATGTATATATGGAAAACAACTGGTTCATGGAGATTTTTCATGCCGGCGCCGGTAAGGATACCGCGATGAGCGCCCTTAAGCAACGGTTGGGCGCCGCGCGTGTGGTCGCCTTTGGGGACAATTTGAACGATCTGCCCATGCTCAGGGCCGCCGATATGGCCTGCGTTGTAAAGAACGGCCTTCCGGAGGCCAAGGCGCAGGCGGATGAGGTTATCGGCGGAAACGACGAAGATGGTGTGGCCATGGCGATTGCAAGGATGGAGGGGCTGACATGCTGACGGATGCACTCATCCGGACATTTGTCAAGAACCGGGAAGACGTGGAAAACGCTCGGGTGCGCTATGCTTATGGACGTTTGGCGGGATTCTCGGGTCTCGTGGCCAATTTGCTATTGTTTCTTGCCAAGACGGCTGCGGGTTTGATTTCCGGCAGTCTGGCGATTGTGGCGGATGCGTTCAACAACCTTTCCGACGCGGGTTCTTCCATCGTCACGCTGGTGGGATTTAAGCTTTCCTCCGCTCCGCCCGACAAAGAGCATCCTTTCGGTCATGGCCGGATGGAGTATCTTTCTGCGCTCGCGGTGGCGGCGCTGATCATTGCGGCGGGGCTGGAACTGGCCAGATCGGCGGTGGACAAAATTCTCCATCCGAGTCCCACGGAATTTTCGGTTCTGCCCCTCGCGATCCTGGCGGTATCCATCCTCGTGAAGCTCTGGATGGCACTGTTCTATCGAAAAATAGGCCGAATTATCCACTCTGAAACCTTGAAAGCCGCCTGCGCGGACAGCCGGAACGATAGTATCTGTACAGGGGTGGTATTTCTTTCCGCTCTGGTGGGCTGGGGGACCGGCGTGGCGATCGATGGCTATGTGGGCGCCGCGGTGGCGCTGTTTGTCATCTGGTCGGGGTTTTCCATTGTGCGGGAAGCGGTCTCCCCTTTGCTCGGACAGGCGCCTGACCCGGAAATGGTGCGAGGCATTCAGGAACTGGTCCTGTCACATGAGGGGATCGTGGGAGTTCACGATGTCATGGTCCATAATTACGGTCCCGGCCGATGTGTGATTTCCCTCCATGCGGAGGTCCCCTGCCGGGAGGATCTGATGCGCAGTCACGACCGGATCGATTGTATTGAAAAAGAGTTGATGCACAAGTACCACGCCGTCGCCTGTATCCATATGGATCCAGTCGATACGGAGGACGAACGGGTGGAAACGCTCCGTCTGCTCGTCGAGGCCGTATTGAAAGATATGGACGAACGGCTGGAGATGCACGATTTCCGGGTAGTCTTCGGGGAGACCCATACCAACCTGATTTTTGATTTGGTGATACCCTATGGCTATCGGCCGGAGCACCCCGTCGGGCAGGAGGTCGAACAGCGGCTCCAGCGCTTGGATCCGAAGCTCTTTGTCGTGGCGACGGTGGAACACAGCTATACCTGAAGCTGGGGGGATACGCTTGGCGGGCTATATCGTATACAACGGCTTTTGGAATCCGTCCGATCCTCCCGATCCGGTCCAGCGGCTGCGGAATGCAGCTTCGGAACGGGGGTGGAATTTAACAGCGGTTCCCAATACCCGCTTGACCGCGGTGCTGGGCGGGGATATACAAGTGGTGAGAGGGGAACAGGCGCTTTCCGCGGCGGACTTTGTTTTATTTTGGGATAAGGACATCCGTCTGGCGCGGGCGATGGAATCCAGAGGCCTCCGACTGTATAACCGGGCCGATGCCATTGCGCTTTGCGATGACAAGGCGGCGGCCCAGCTGGCCCTTTGCCGCGCCGGTCTCCCGATGCCCGAAAGCCTAGTGGCTCCCATGACGTATGATGGAATGAACGGACCGGAGGCGGCCTTTCTGGAACAGGCAGAAGAGCGGTTGGGGTATCCGCTGGTGGTCAAAGAATGTTATGGCTCCTTTGGGGGACAGGTGTATCTGGCGGCCAATAAAGAGGAATTCCGCAGGTTGGTGCGCGCTATGGGTTCCCGGCCTTTTCTCGCGCAGCGGTACATTGCCGAAAGCGCCGGCCGAGACGTGCGGATTTATGTGGTGGGGGGCCGGCCGGTGGCGGCGATGGAGCGCCGGTCTTATAACGATTTCCGGGCCAATATCGGTAACGGAGGGGACGCGTTGGCCTATACCCCTTCCCCAGACGAAGCGGCGCTGGCGGTCCGCTGCTGCCGGGTTTTAGGGTTGGATTTTGCAGGGGTGGATCTGTTGCATGGGGCGGACGGCCCGCTGGTCTGTGAAGTCAATTCCAACGCGTTTATGGCCGCGATCACGGCCTGCTCCGGCGTGGATGTGGCCGGCCGGATCGTGGAATATGTCGCCGCGTGTGAACGGCAGCGCCGAAAGGGAAGGCGGAGCCTCGAGGGTGAGCCTGACATCTGACGAGTTCGGGTGTTTGGGATATCCCGGTATAAAGAGCCGGTTTTCACATACAATAACCAGGTACTATGGAGAAAGGGGCGATTGGATGAAAGACCATCATCGTTTTTATGTATGCAAAAAGGACGGGACCCTGTTGGGGGTTATCCACGACGGAGGAGGGGAACTGCTGTGCTGCGGCCAGCCCATGCAGGAACTGATCGCCAATACAACAGAGGGCGCACAGGAAAAGCACCTTCCCGTCGTCAAAAGGGAAGGCGATACCGTTTTGGTTGAAGTGGGAAGCGTGCCCCATCCCATGTCGGAGGAACACAGCATCCAATGGGTGTACCTTTTGACCGCCAAGGGGGGACAGCGCAAAAACCTGCCTTTTGACAGCCGCCCGGTTGTACGATTCCGTCTGACGGACGATGACGAACCGGTTTCTGTTTATGCGTACTGCAATCTGCATGGCCTGTGGAAAACCGATGTTTGATCTGTCATTCTTGTTGAAGGCCGGGAAGACGCCGTTTTCCCGGCCTTGGCTTTTTGCATTATGGGCAAAACGCCGGATTCTTCGGCCGTGACAGGCGCGGAATCGATTTTTTTTGTGTTTATATTCGCGGTTTCAACAAAAAACAGGGACTTTACAGTTTATAAATAGCAAACAAAAAACAACAAATCTAAACACTTATTACGACAAATCCCGGAACGCTTTTTATAGAGCGTTTCGATTATAATAGGTTAGGGTTGGGGATTATGCCCGCTAACCATTTTAAAATGCGAGGAAATCTTGGCAATAAGCACAAGGAATTGCCGTTTTGGCTTCCTGCAAGGCGATGGATGGCGGGTTTGTCCAAAATAAACAGATTGTAGACAATGGCTATTCATGTGCCTCTATTTGTTGTTGGGAGTGGTTGGAATTGTTGAGCAGACGCGGTGTTGTCATTATGCCGGATGAATTTGGACCTTACTGGATTGAAATGTTGGAACAGACGGATTTAAACGTGCTGGGAATCCATCCGGTTGCTCCAGAGGGAGGAACTGCTTTTGAGGTCGCCGAGGCGTTTATGACAGACGCGAACCGCCGCGAGATCGAGAAGTTGGAGAATCGCGGAATCAGCGTTGAGTTGGAAATGCACGCCCTGTCCTGGCTGCTTCCCCGCGGAGAGTTCGCCGCACATCCCGACTGGTTCCGGATGAACGAAAAGGGAGAGCGGACGAGTGATTTCAACTTCTGCTTCTCCAATCAGGAGGCCCTCGAAGTCATTTCTGAGAACGCCGCCCGGCTGGCCAAATTTTACCGGCCCCGCTCCAATCGTTATTATTTCTGGCTGGATGATGTGGCCGAGTCCAAATGCCACTGCCCGGAATGCCAGAAGTATTCGGCCTCCGACGCCGCTCTGACGGTATATAACGCGATCCTGCGTGGGTTGCGTTCGGTAAACCCGGAGGCCAAACAGTGTTTTCTCGCTTATCACGATACGCTCGGCGTGCCGCAAATCGTAAAACCGGAGAAAGGAATTTTCCTGGAGTTTGCGCCGATGATTCGGGATTTCGATTGGGGATTGAACGAACCGGAAAGTGAGAAAAACCAGAAGCAGATCGCCACTCTTCCTGCGTTGCTATCCTTTTTTGGCCGGGAAGACGCACAGGCGCTGGATTATTGGCTGGATAACTCCATGAATTCCGGTTGGAAAAAGCCGCCGAAGCCCTTTACTCTGAATACAGAAACCTTGGCGAAAGACGTGGCCTATTATGAAAGCCTGGGGATTGACAGTGTGACGTGTTTTGCCTGCTATTTGGGGGAAGATTATTACAACTTGTACGGACAAAAGCCGGATATTCAGGCGTATGCCCGCATTTTGTCCGGAAAGGCGGACGTTTGAGGGGAATACAGGAGGAAGCGGCGTGTTAAAAAGCGGATACAACGGACGGCTTTTTGAATTTGAAACGACATATTTCGATCATCCGCTTCCAATGGAGTTCGTCAAGGTTTGGCAGATTGGGGAATTGAGTACAGAACCGGGTTATGAAATGCCCACCCATCTGCAAATCTGTCATGAAATCAGCTATGTGGTATCCGGGCAGGGAATCTTTTATACGGATGGAACAGCCCTGCCGGCCAAGCAGGGCGATATCCATGTTGTCCCGGCGGGGAAAACTCACCGCATCGTGGCGGAGAAGAACCAAAACCTGCGTTTTGCTTATATTGGGTTTGAGTTTATCGAGGAGTTTGAGCGGCAGGACCTGCGGGATATCATGCGGATTTTCGCCGACCCTCCCTCTTATCTCATTCGGGACACAGGCGATGTCCGCACCCTGATCTACATGCTCATCAACGAGATGTACAGCAAACCGGTTTTCAACGACATCATGGTGGAATGCTACATCAAGGAGATCTTGATTCAGATTTATCGCCTACTGCTGTCGGTCAGGCCGAATGTCTTTGTCCCCAGAGAGGGACAGAAAATGATTGGCCAGTCGGTTTATTCCATCATCCGGTATATCGACAACAACATCTTCGAGATCGATTCGGTCCGGGGGATAGCGGAGAATCTGGGCTACAGTCACAGCTATTTGTCCCATCTTTTCCGGGAGAAGATGGGCACCACCCTGCAGGCTTATGTCAGCATGAAAAAAATCGAGGCCAGCCTCGATTTGCTCAAATACAAGAAATCTTCCATCACGCAGATTGCTTCGGCTCTCAATTATGAGTCTGCACAATCTTTCGGTAAGGTTTTCAAAAAGATCATGGGCTGTTCGCCCACAGAGTATCAGCGGAGATACGATTCCGCTCAAACTCCGGAAAATAGGAAAGGCGGCGAAGAATCTTGAAGTCTTCCCATCGTATGACCAAGCGTTTGTGCAGCGGTGTCTTAGCGCTCTTGCTCCTGATCCCAGGGGGCAGTCTGTTTGCTTCCGCTGAAGACACAGCGTCCACGGACACCTCGGCAGAGAACTCCTCTTCCCATTCCTTTACCAATGAAGGTACACAGGGAGAGTATATCCAATATCTTGAAGAAAGCGGTGGAGCAGCCTACACCGGAGAGGATGTTGTTCTGCCGCTGGATCAGGCGGTTTTATCCGAGGGTACTACGACTGCTTCTTATGCGGGGAAAAGCGGCTTGAAATTTGAAGAGGACGGTTCCGCACAGTGGACCGTCCAAGTTCCGCGCGATGCTCTTTATTGCATTTCCTTGACCTATGTCAACCAAGCCGGAAATCGCAAAGACGGAGAGCTTTCCTATCTCGTCGATGGAGAAAGTCCGTATTCTCAAAGCGAAAGGGTTTTGCTCAGCCGCATTTGGAAGGATGCGACCGAAATCCTGCAGGATAATCGGCAAAACGATCTGATCCCCCAACAGGAGGAGGTCACAGAGTGGAAGACTTTTCTCCTCCAGGATTTCTCCCTGTTTACCAACACGCCGTTGCAGGTATATTTGACGGCGGGCGAGCACACGTTGACGCTTGTAAATACAGGCGAAACTTTTTATGTTTCGGATGTTCGTTTGACCGGTACAAACTCAGTCCAGACAGTCGAAGAAGCCAAGGCGGACTATGAGGCCAAAGGCTATGCCGAGGCCGAAATCGAAGGCGACGGGTATTTGAAGTACCAGGCGGAGAACACCTATCAGAAATCCAATCAAATGGTCTATCCCATGTACGACCGCACCAGTCCCGCAACAGAACCGTACCATGTCTCTAAGATTCGCCGCAACGTCATCGGGCAGAGCAACTGGTCATCGCCTGGCGACTGGATTTCCTATAAAATCGAGAATATTCCGGAGGACGGACTCTACTACATAACCCTTAAATATCGGCAGAACCTGCAGAGCGGGCAGTCCTCCTTCCGCAGCATTTACATCAACGGTGAGATTCCCAGCACGGCTTATGAAAATGTGGCGTTCCCCTATGGCGTCAACTGGAACAACATGACCATTGTGGATGAAAATGGGGATCCCTGTCCGGTTTATCTGAAAAAAGGGGACAACGAGCTCCTCATCGAAATCTCGATGGGAAAATGGGCGGAGGTCCTGCAAGCGGTCGAGGAGATCAACCGGCAGCTCAATAACCTATATATCGAGATGGTGATGATTGTCGGGACGAGTCCGGATAAATACCGGGATTACAATCTGGACGATTCGATCCCCGGTTTGATGGATTCTCTTACTTCTCTGCGGGATCAGCTCAATGCGGCCGCAGATCGCTTCGACGAACTCAATGGGAGTAAGTCGACCCAGTCTGAGACGATTCGACGGACGGCGGATCAGATAGACAGCATGCTGGCGTCCCCCTCTTCTATGCCTCAGCGGGTTTCCAGTTTCCGGGATTCTATTAGTACCCTGTCTTCTTGGGTTTACGACAACCTGACGCAGCCTTTGGAATTGGACTATATCCTAATTCATGAGAAGGATGCCGAGCTACCTTCTCCAAAGGCCTCGTTCTGGGCAAGCCTGAAACATTTTATCGGTTCCTTTATCGCTTCATTTACCGAGGATTACAATACCATTGGCGATGGGGCAACTGGTGAAAATTCGATTGATGTTTGGTTGAATGCCGGACGTGATCAGGCTCAAGTTTTAAATGATATGATTAGCGACGGCTTTACGAATAAAACAGGGATTTATGTAAATCTGAGCATTGTGCAGACCGGCTTTATTGAAGCCACTTTGGCTGGCGCGGGTCCGGATGTGATGATCGGTATCCCGCGTGGGCAGCCGGTTAATCTTGCGTCCCGTGGCGCTCTTAGGGATTTAAGCGGATTTGATACTTATGAAGATGTCATCAGTCGTTTTGCGGATTCATCAGAAATCCCCTATACTTTTAATGATGGTGTATACGGGATCCCGAATACCCAGACGTTCTTCATGATGTTTTATCGCGAGGATATTTTCAACCGGTTGGGATTGAGCGTGCCGCAGACTTGGGATGACGTATTCAAGCTCATCCCGCGGCTCCAGCAGAATCATATGTCGTTTGGTCTGCCTTATACGGTTATATCCGCGGCTACAGCGGTGGACAACGGTATGGGTTCCAAAGACTTGTTCCCGGTTCTACTGCTCCAGAACGGCGGTTCTTTCTACAGCGAGGATTCCACCCACACGAATTTTGACACCCCCGAGGCGATGGATGCCTTTAAAACATGGACAGAGTTCTATACGGAATACAGTTTTGATTTGGTTATTGATTTTTATACCCGTTTCCGCAATGGAGAGATACCGATTGGTATTGCGTCCTTCGACGTATACAATACCCTGATGGCGGGCGCTCCGGAAATTCGGGGGCAGTGGCAGATGGTCCCGATCCCGGGTGTACAGAAGGAGAATGGCGAGATTGACCGTTCGTCCGGCGGCGCCGGTACGGCGATTGTAATGTTTAACAATGCGGAAAACCCGGAAGCGTGCTGGGATTTCATCGACTGGTGGACCACGGCGGATGTACAGTACGATTATTCCAATTCGGTGGAGAACATCATGGGACCCGGCGGCCGACAGGTCACGGCAAACCTCGAAGCTTTCTCGAGGCTGGCTTGGACCAACGAGGAACTTGAAGCGCTCGAGGCTCAGCGTCAATATGTGCGGGAGATCCAGGAGATCCCGGGAAGCTATTATGTCTCTCGGAGCTTGGACAATGCCTTCCGTTCGGTGCTGTATGACGATACGAACCCGCGGGAAGCGTTTGAACGGGAAAACGAAAACA
The DNA here is from genome assembly GCA_900553525.1 of uncultured Oscillospiraceae bacterium. Classification (GTDB taxonomy): domain Bacteria; phylum Bacillota; class Clostridia; order Oscillospirales; family Acutalibacteraceae; genus UMGS1623. The sequence goes on along the minus strand of USDZ01000002.1, from coordinate 18,791 downwards.
TCAACCGGGAAATCGCCCGTAAGCGCAAAGAACTCGGGTTGGAGTAAACGGGAGGAGGCTGCACGATGAAAAAAGAAGGTACCGCCGGCGTAGTCCGTGCCGGCCGGGGACCGGGCGCTCCCGGCCGTCGGGCTAACGAACATAGCCTGGGCAGGCGCATATGGAAATACCGGGAAAGTTATGTGCTCATTGCGCCCTTTATGATCTTGTTTATCGTTTTTACTGTCATTCCGGTTTTGGCTGCAGTGGGACTAAGCTTTACGAGCTTCAATATGCTGCAAATGCCCCGTTTTGTTTGGTTACAGAATTACGAAAGATTGTTCCTGGATGACCCCATTTTCTTTACGGTTCTCAAAAATACGTTAATTTTTGCTTTTCTGACCGGACCGCTCAGCTATCTCTTGTCGTTCCTGTTTGCATGGCTGATCAATGAAACCGGTCGGCGGATGCGGACATTTTTAACCCTGGTTTTTTATCTACCTGTTCTGTCCGGGAATATCTACTTCGTCTGGGGTTTCCTGTTTTCGAGCGATTCCTACGGTATCATCAACGGCTGGTTGATGAATCTGGGAATTCTCCAAGAACCGGCCGGCTGGCTGATCGACCAGAACACCATTATGGGGGTGCTGATCATTGTCCAGCTTTGGATGAGCCTGGGTACTGGCTTCTTGACCTTTGTTGCGGGTTTCCAGGGAATGGACAATAGTCTGTTTGAAGCGGGAGCCATCGACGGGGTGCGCAACCGCTGGCAGGAACTTGCCTATATCACGATTCCCTCCATGGCGCCTCAGTTGCTCTTCAGCGCCGTCATGCAGATTGCGGCCTCTTTCGGTGTCAGTACGGTTATCGAATTCCTAGCTGGTTTCCCAACGACGCAGTACAGCGCTGATACCTTGGTCACATATATTAAGGATATTGGTACAACACGATTCGAAATGGGCTATGCGTCTACGATTGCCGTATTCTTATTTGCATTGATGATGCTGACAAATTTTGTGGTTACCACCGTTTTGAAACGGTTTAGTACAGATTAAGGGGGGCGGGAAAGATGGCGGCAGGCTTATTCAAGCGTCATATCAACCGCTCAATTGCGGGCAATATTCTGGTGTTTTTGTTTTTATTGGTCTTCGGGATATTCTTTGTTTTTCCTATATTTTATACGGTTATTACATCCTTTAAGCCATTGGAAGAAATTTTTATTTTTCCGCCGCGGCTTTTTGTCCGGGATCCTACTTTGGACAATTTTATAGAACTGGATTTAATGACAGCCAGTTTCTGGGTCCCCTTGTCTCGATACATATTCAACAGCCTGTTTATCAGTGTCGTTGGTACGGCAGGGCACCTGTTGCTGGCCAGCATGGCAGCCTATCCGATGGCCAAGCACCCTTTTCCGGGTAATGGTTGGATGAAACAGCTGATCGTGATATCCTTGCTTTTTACTTCGGCTGTTACCTATCTGCCCCAATATGTGGTGATAGCACAGTTGCATCTGGTCAACACCTATTGGGCTTTGATCTTACCTGCGGTGGGCGGTTCGCTCGGCCTGTATCTGATGATGAATTTCATGTCTACGTTGCCGACCGAAATGATTGAGGCGGCGCGGATTGACGGGGCTAGTGAATTTCGAATTTATGCGCAAGTCATTATGCCGAATGTCAAGCCCGCATGGTTAACACTGATTATTTTCTCTTTTCAGGGTTTGTGGAGAGCGGAAAGCGGCGTCATGATCTATGAAGAGGCGCTAAAGCCCTTGACCTCTATTATCGCCTCCATCACAGCGGGAGGTATTGTCCGGTCGGGCGTCAGTTCGGCTGCGGCGCTTCTGATGATGCTCCCTCCAATCCTGATCTTTGTTTTATCCCAGAAAAACGTAATCCAGACCATGAGTACTTCTGGTCTGAAATAACAGCCTGCCCACAAGGCGGAAAGGGCGTGAACGGCTACGATGAAGACAATATTCGCAAAGGCGGGCAGGCTTATGGCCCTGGCGGCGGCCCTGCTCATCATGTTGCCGACTGTCTCCTTGGCAGAGGCAACGACGTCTCCTCACTATACTTATGATTATTGGGATGAAGCGGTTCCCACTTCCCCCGCTTATCGGGTCGACGAGGTTTACTTCGGTGTGGACTTCGGTGTGGGAGCTCTTGCGGCTCCAAAAGATCTATATGTCACCGAGGATAACCAGGTGTTTGTGCTGGATTCCGGGAACAGCCGGATCATTGTATTGGATGCCGACATGCAGTTCCTGCGCATTATCCAGCCGACGGACCCGGACGGCGCTGCTCTGACGTTTCAGGAGGCTGCGGGTCTCTTTGTAACGTCGGACGGACGGATTATGGTATCGGATAAGGCTGGAATGGCGGTTTTCGTTCTGGATGCGGAAGGCAGGCAGATCGGAAAAATCGAAGCTCCGGAAGCAAATGTTGTACCGGAAAACTTTGAGTTTCAGCCTACCAAAATACTGGAGGATTCGGCCGGCGTGCTGTATGTGCTTTCTTCCGGCTGTTTGGAAGGTGCGCTTCAATTTGAAACCGACGGCAGTTTCATGGGATTTTACGGTGCGGAACCTATAGCCGTGAGTTTCGAAGTCCTCATGAATTACTTTTGGAAGAATATTCTGACCGAAGAGCAGGCGGGCAACATGGCTCGCACCGTGCCTGTTAACTTTATCAGCTTTTGTATAGACGAGAAGGATTTCATCTATACCGTCCGGCAAGGCAACGATGTGACGTCCGGCCAGGTGCGTAAGCTTAACGCCAAGGGGGACAATGTTCTTGCGGATAATGTCTACGGCGACCATATTGCCAGTACCGATAACATGGACGACCAGATGCTTAACGACATTGTAGTCGACGATGAAGGCTTTATCACCATCCTGGATAAAGGAAGCGGCCGTATTTTCCAATATGACCAGGAGGGTACGCTTCTTTATGTGTTCGGCGGCAATGGAAACCAGGCGGGCTGTTTTGATGCGGCGGAGTCGCTGGAAACAGTTGGAAATCGCCTGCTGGTTTTAGACAGTGAACGGGGTTCTATCACGGTTTTTGAGCCCACGGCCTTTGCCCTCAATATCCGGGAAGCATCTCTTCTTTACGAGGATGGGCTTTATCAGCAGGCCATGGAGCCCTGGCAAGAGGTTCTGAAGAGCGATTATAACTATGAGCTGGCCAATTTGGGCCTTGGCAAGGCCTATGAAGGTCTGGGCGATTACCAACAGGCCATGACCTATTTCAAGCTGGGCAACGACCGGGAATTGTATGCCAACGCATTTCGGGAATACCGTTCGGATCTGTTGCACGATTATTTTGCCGTCTTCATGCTCATCTTGGCGGCCTTGATCGTGGTTCCGCTTGTTTTAGTCAGCCGGAAAAAGAAGCAGGAGATATACGCTGGAGGTCGACCCAAGAGCAAGTATCCCATGTATTGTATGTTCCATCCGATCAATGGCTATACCGATCTGAAGGATGAAAAGAGCGGTTCTTTCTGGTTGGCAAACCTCGTTTTGCTGGGCTTCCTGATTGTATCGATTTTGATTCGGCAGGTAACGGGCTTCAGTTTTAATGAGAATCGTACAGATCAGTTTAATTTCCTTGTGACCTTCTTATCCACTATCGGGATCTTTATTGCCTTTATACTGTGTAACTGGGCTGTCACCACGATCATGGACGGCAAGGGTAAATTCCTCGAAATCTGGACCTTCTGTTCATACGCCCTGGTACCCTATGTCATCGGCATGACAGTGGTTGTCATACTTAGCAACATTCTGACTGGGGACGAGAGTGCCTTTTATGAAGGTGCGAGATGGATTGTCCTGATTTGGACAGGATTTTCGATGCTCATCGCCATTCGGGAAGTGCATCAATATACTTTGGCTAAAACGCTATTTACTTTGCTTCTGACTTTCTGCGGATTGATTATCATCGTCATTATTGCCGCGATTTTCTATAGCGTGTTTGGCCAGTTTGTCAGCTTTATTTCCGCGCTGTTTACGGAAATTACGCTTCGTTAGGAAGGGGGATAGCGTTGAAAACCCTTTATCATAAGAATGGAGAGACATCGGATATGAAACAGGCAGGTAGACGCTTTCCATCCAGAATCAAGCATATCCTACATGGAGGGGTGGCGGCGCTTCTTACAGTTGCGCTGGTGTTTGCGCCGTTCGCCGTGGCGGATGAACCCGTTGAGCCGGAAGAGCAAACGCCGGTTGAGGAAACGGAGCCCTCTGCGGAGAGCGGATTCGTGACGGTTGCCTCCAACAGTCAGCTGGAACTGCGCGTAGACGAAAAGGAAACCTGGTTTCAGATTGTCGACAAAGACGGATATGTCTGGAACAGCACTCCGGAAAATTACAATGACGACGCAGCGGCTCAACCTGTTGCCAAGCTGGGGATGGCCTCCCTTATACAGTTAGTTTACACCGATACGCTGGGCAACCTTACCGATTTGAACGGCAAAACCGCCAGCGTTGATAAGGGCGGAGCGTCCGTGACCCGCATCGATGGAGGATTCCGCGCGGAATTCCAGTTTGAACGGGAGGGCTTCTTCATTCCAGTAGAAGTGGTTCTCCATGAGGATGGGGTGGAAATCTCCCTGATAACCTCGGAAATCCGCGAGACCAATGAAAGATACCGCCTTGTCCGTGTATCGGTTGCTCCTTATTTCGGTGCGGCGGATGCGCAGGCAGAAGGTTATCTGTTTTTACCGGATGGGTCGGGCGCCTTGATCGCCTTGAACCAAACCACTGGTTATGTCGAGGACTATGAACAGTATGTTTACGGGCGGGATTCTGCGACAACTCGGTTGGAAATGGGAGACATGACCCAGACCATCCGAATGCCGGTCTTTGGTCTGAAAGACGGAGATCACGCTTTTCTCGGCATTATCACGCAGGGCGAGGCCAGGGCTCTTATCAACGCATCGGTGAACGGCAAACGCTGTTCCTATAGCAACGTGTACGCCGAATTCATCTATCGCGATTATGATATGGGCCGTGTGGAGAGAACCAATCAGACCGTCACTATTTTTGAAGAGACTCCGACCAAATCCGAAAAAATGTCGGTACGCTATAAACTCCTTGACGGGGAAGACGCCGATTATGTGGGAATGGCCGACGCATATCGGGAATATCTTTTTGAGCAGGGCCTGGAGACCCGCGTGACGGCGGACGAGGCGCCGTTGGTCGTGGAGCTTCTGGGCGGTGTGATGGCAAAAGAATATATCCTTGGTTTCCCCATCAATCGCGTGGTGCCGCTGACTAGCTATGAAGATGCGCTTACGATTCTGACGGAACTCAAGCAAAAAGGCGCGGACCAGCTTCTCGTGGACTATCAGTATTGGAACAAGGATGGAACAGGAAGTGCCATTCAGACCGACCTCAAGGCAGAAGGACGCTTGGGGGGAACCAAAAAGCTCGAGGCCCTCGAAGAATATTGCGCGGAGCAGGGGATTGATTTGCACCTCGGCGTCAATGTCAACAACCTTTATAAGAGCCGTTGGGGCTTCAGTAAGAAATTTGACGCCGCCGCTTCCATTCAGAAAAACCCGGCCATGCAGTACGCCTACGATCTGAAAACGCTGACGGCCGATCTTTCCAATCCCAGCTTCCTGCTTACTCCTCTTAAAGTGCTGGAAGCTTGTCAAAAGCTGGCGGCCACCAAACAAACCGGATTTACAGGATTGTCGGCTCATACCCTGGGCAACCAGCTGTATTCGGATTTTGCAGATGACGGGATGTCCCGCGAGTTTACGCAGGATGTATGGAAACAGGCACTGGAAACGTTGACGCAAAAAGGTCCTCTGCTGCTCTCAGAGGCGAATGCCTATGCGCTGCCCTATGCGTCTTTTGTCACCGATACGCCGATGTCCACCAGCTCGTTCCTGAATGAAACGGCTTCGGTTCCGTTTTATCAGATTGTTCTGCATGGTGTTCTGCCTATTTCCGGTGAGTCGGTCAATGAGCAGAGCGATCCCCAGGAGGCATTTCTATATGCGCTGGAAACCGGTAGTTCTCCCAAGGTGCGGTTTTTGGCTGAAAATTACGATATTTTAAAGGAAACCGATTACAAGGACATTATCAGCGCCCGGTATCAGGATTGGATTGACAGCGTGACGGCCGCATATCAGGAGATTGCGCCGATCCTCAGGCAGGTGGCCGATCAGAGGATTGTCGATCACGAGATTCTGATGGAAGATGTCAATCGTACCACATTCGCGGACGGGACCGTTGTGACGGTCAATTATCGGGAAACCTCCGTGACAGTTGAGGGGCAAACCATCGAAGCCAAAGGATATCGGGTTTCCGAGAAGGGAGGAGAGACGGATGGCTGAAAAAACAAAGCGTGCGCCCGTGTCCAAGTTACAGCGTCGTCGAGCTTGGTGGGGCAGACTCTTTATTCTCCCGTGGTTTATCGGCGCCATCTATTTCTTCCTTATTCCAGTGCTGACGACCGTGGTGTGGGCGTTCAGCAATGTGAATTTCGCCACGGCGACTTCTACATTCATCGGGACCAAAAACTTTGAATCCCTTTTCACGGAAGACGCCAACTTTTTGAGAAATTTCTTTGAATCGATTAGAGACGTGGTTCTGCAGGTTCCGGTTATTGTGGTGTTCAGCCTGTTCATCGCGCTGATCCTGCGTCAAAAGTTTTTCGGCAGGACTTTCTGCCGGGCGGTGTTCTTTTTCCCCGTCATCATTGCTTCGGGCGTGGTTATCACGATTTTGCGGACACAGGTGTTGATGACGGACTCCGCCATGTCGGAAACACAGCAGGCGTATATGTTCAGTTTTCCGGCCTTTGACTCTTTAATGCAGACATTGGGTCTGCCGGCCTTTGTCACAAATTTTGCCACGTCGATTGTCAACGGGTTTTTCGACATCACATGGAAATCCGGCGTGCAGATTGTTCTTCTTCTGGCGGCCGTCAACCATATTGCGCCCAGTTCCTATGAGGCTGCGGATATTGAAGGCGCCACTGCCTGGGAGAAACTCTGGAAAATCACCTTCCCCATGATTTCACCCACGATCCTCGTCGTCATCATCTATTCCATTATCGATTCGTTTACCGATTACGGCAATACGATCATGCGATCCATCACCACGTATTTTCAGGCCGGCAATTACGGCTATTCCAACGCCATCTCTCTGATCTATTTTGTGGCAATTTTACTGATTGTCGGGATTGTCAATTTGATCGTCAGCCGCTTCGTTTTCTATTCAACCGACTAATAAAGCAAATTTGGACATCTAAATACTAAAATTGGGAGCCGTTTTTGTCAGCATAATATTATATAATGCACATAGAATCACAACAAATCGTCATCGGTTTTTGTGGTTTTGGCAAAAATAGGAGGAGAGCAATTATGAAAAAACGATGGTTCCTAAAGCGTTTCCTGTCCGTGTTGGCTGTGTTGGCGGTTGTGCTGTCGTTTTCGGTGATGGGTTTTTCCGCAGCGGCGGATGAGCCTATCGTCATTGCGATACATAACACCCAGGCGAAAGACGACAACCCGCTCATTCGTGTCTTTATGCCCAAGTCCTTGTTTGGAGAAGGCGGTCCGTTCACCATCAAGTTGGAGTACAAGCTCGAAAACTTCGGCCGACTTAATTCAAAAAATGATCCAATAATGTTGTTTGATGTTTATACCTTGCAATCGATGGGTTCCGAAAAAACGCAGGAAATGCGTCAGTTCTGTGTTACGGAGGACAGCAATGGCTGGCAGGAACTCAAGGCTAATCAGCCGAAAACCAACAACGACTGGGTCACAGTCGAGGATGTTACCCGACTCCCCATGGGGGCGGATCTGCCGGAACATTGGATTTTGAATCTGGGCCTCTGCTGGGCCAAAGGGGATGTCTATTATCGGAATTTCCGGATTGAAAACGCGGCGGGCGAAGTCGTGTATTCCTGGGATACCGATCCGGATTTGATCGATCTGCTTGGCAGCAACGACACGGCAGACCTTCGTGATATCGGCGAAATTAATCCTCAGCCCCTGATCCTGAATGTGAAGTTTGGCGAAGGCGATGCGGCTGAGTATACCGTCAGCCGCGGTGATGCGGATACCGGTCCGGAACCCACCGACGCCCCTGTGTACGAGGATCCGACCAGCGGCGGCTCCGATTCCACCACGACTCCGCCGGATAACAACGATCCGGATCCCACGGATAATGGCAATACCGCTGACACGACAACCGACCCCTCGGATTCTTCGGGAGATACCACAACGGGGGATTCGTCTAGTGTGATTACTACGGATCCGAATGACAGCGACTCCAGCGGCGACACTCCGGCGGGGATGACCACGGTGCCGAACGCTTCTGATGCTGGCGAAGGCGAAGAAGGTGGCGGCCTGTCGGCCGGTTGGATCGTGCTGATCGTGGTCGGTGGCGTGATCGTAGTGGCGGCGATCGTCTTCGGTATCCTCTTTGCCCTGAAGAAACTGCCTTTCCAAAAAACGGGTGAAAGCGGAGAATAATCGCTTTGCCGGAAAAAAGCATGTAGATCAACAGTCGGACGGCTGTTAGTATAAAAATGGAAAAGGAGTGTTATCGCAACCATGAGCAAACGGTTCCACGCTACCCCCAAGAGCGTGCTGGCGGTTTTGGCTTGCCTCACGCTGCTCTGTTCCCTGTTCGCGTTTTCTCTGACCGTATTTGCGGATCCCGCTGAGGACTATTCTCCCAGCCGGTATCTGAAAATCTCGAATACGGATAACGCACAGCCGCAGTTGTCATTGAAGCTGCCGGCCGAACAGTATCCGGTTTCGAGTGGCCCCTATACTCTCTCTGTGATGATTAAAACAGAGAATGTAACCGGGGATAACCCGAACGTGGAAATCCTCAACGGTTGGACCGATCTGGAAGGTGAGCTCGGTTCTGATACAGAGGGATATGTCTCCCGTGAGTACACGATTGAGACCCCCGGTGATGCGATTCGAGTTAGCTTTATTTTCACATATGGTGATCTCTATATCGCGGATCTGGTGATCAAGGACAAAGATGGAGTAATCAAGTATTCCCTGAATTGGGACGATACGCTGTTCGGTATGACTGAGTTTGCCGACACCGCGACCTGGACCTCCTCTCTGTATCATACCGGCGGTACAGCGACCTTCAGTGTGTACAACGAGGTTTCTCCTGCCGATTACGAGCCCACCCGTTATCTGAAACTGTCGAACCCGGTCGAAGGCAGCGATGCGCAGCCCTGCTTTGAACTGAATCTGCCGGCCGAACAGTTCCCGACTTCGGGTGCTCCCTACACGGTCTCGGTGAACTTCAAACTCGAGAACATCACGGGCGATAATCCGAACCTGGAAGTTCGGAATGGCTTTAGCGAACTGGAAAATGACCTCGGTGCCGCAACCGAAGGGTATGTATCGCGCGATTACACCTTCGATCTTCCCGGCGACAAACTCCGCTTCGGCGTTATCTTCACCTCCGGTGATATCTATATCGCCGACCTGGTCATTCGGGACAAGGATGGCATCATCCGCTATGGCCTGAACAGCGATGCTACCCTGAATGGCATGACCGAGTTTGCCAATACGGATACCTGGACCACTTTTCTGTATTCGGGCGGTGCGGTCACCTTCAGTGCCTACACCTCGGAGGATCACGATATCAGCCGGGATACAGCGTATGAAAACAAGACAGATCCTGGTGATGTTGAGGAGCCGGAAGCTCCCGAATTCGATCCCGGCGCGGCACCCCCCGACACCGGCGACATCAACCGGAGCCTGACCATTTCCAACGAAGAAAAAGGCACCTCTCAGGCCCTTCTGTCCTTCATGCGCGACGACTGCGTCATTCCGGACGGATTGATGGTTGACCCCAATTCGACGGATGGTCCCTATAAGCTGACGGCTGCGGATGGCCCTTATGCCCTTGTTGGTAAGATGAAACTCACCGGGTTTGAAGGCGAGAAGGCTGTCATCTCCGTCAACAATCAGGAGAAGATCACGCTGACCGCCGACACCGACGGTTGGGTGGACATCAAGGACGCTTCCGGCAATTACCTCCTTGTCGATCTCAACGATGTGGAGTATATGATCACTCTGGGGTTTGGCCTTGTCGGTGCGACGGGCGACTTCGCTGTGGCCGATCTCCGGCTTGTGGATCAGGACAATACCATTGTCTATTCTTTGGCAAATGATACCTTCCTCTATGGTCTGACCGATCTGTCGAAGGCCATGACCCAGTACAAGGCGATCATCGACGACGAGTTTGAACCGACCTTCCGCGACTATGCCGGTTGGGAAAAAGGCCAAGATAGTGTCGGTGATTTCACGCTTCTGACCAAGACCGAAGAATATATCCCCAATAAGGTTCTCACCCTTGTGGTGGACGAGGACCATGTTGCGCAGAACCCGATTCTGATGTACTGCAATGCGTACGATCCTCAGGAACTGTGGGCCAACGGTCCCTATACGATCACTGGTAAAATGCGGATTGATCGTTTTGATCGGATGGATTCATCCCAGACCCCGAGTGTTTCCTTTGCCGGCAAAGGTTATGGCAAGACGGACGGCTGGATATCGCTTGCCGATCAGTTTGGCGATGTTTATTCCTTCGAGCAGGCTTACAACACGGCCCATATGGGTTTCAGCATTTACTATACCTATGCCACGGTATCCTTCGCGGACATTGTGATCTATGACAAGGACGGCAACGTGGTGTTCGATATGGCGAATATCGACGAGGCGGACGGCTATTATGCAGATGGTGCGATGTTTGGCGGCGACGGTCAGGAAAGCATCGGGCTTCTGCTCTCCTCTTACATGGGAAGCGGTACCCAGGCTATTTTGACGACCAATCCGGAACCCGTCGAGCATACGGCGGACGATTACATCGTTCCCTCCTTTGTAGAGACCGGCCTCGATGGAGATTTCCCCTCCATTGATGACGACCCGGGCAACACGGATGATCCGGGCAACACGGATGATCCGGGCAACACGGATGATCCGACCGACAACCCGGAAATGGGCGTCGAAACTCCCATCGCGCTTTGCGTGACGCTGGGTACGGTTGCCCTGGCGGGCATGGCCCTGCTGGTTGTCTATAAGAAAAGAGTTCGTCAGTAATTCCCAGGCATAAGGTTGTCACTGACCGGCGGGGATTCGTCCCCGCCGGTCGGGTGCCGCCGGCACCCGTATTTTCTATGGCCAGAAGGGCATGGTGATAAAGATGACGAAATTGAAACCGGGATCGGGCCCGCTGTCAGCGCTTGTGTCCGGATATCGGGACAAAAGACTGGCGATCAATCACAAGGCTGTCCGTTTCTTTACGGTGGTCTTGCGCACCGCTTTTCTGGTCGGCATGTGTTTTGTTATGCTGTATCCGGTTCTCTTTATGATTTCTTCCGGTTTCCGAAGCCTGCAGGATGTTTACGATCCCACGGTGGTTTGGCTGCCCAAGCATTGGACACTGGAACCCCTTAAATTGGCGATGGAGGCCATGAATTACGGTGAATCTATGGTCATGACCCTTGTGACCGTTATTCCCAGTGTGTTGTGTCAAATCGTAACGGTACTGCTGGCGGGATATGGTTTTGCCCGGTTCCGTTTTAAAGGCCGGGGGATACTGTTTGGTCTTTTGATTTTTACGATTATCGTACCGACGCAAAGTTATATTATTCCTCTGTTCAGCACCTTCCGGAACTTTGACTTCTTCGGTATTGGATCCTTAGTTGGACTGTTCACAGGGGAGAAACTTACCATTAACCTGACCAATAAGCCGATTTTGTTCTATATACAGGCGATCCTGGGGATGGGGATTCGGTCTGGATTGTACATTTTCATTTTGCGCCAGTTCTTCCGTGGATTCCCGATGGAACTGGAGGAAGCTGCCATGATCGACGGATGTGGTCCCTTGCGGACCTTCCTGAGAATCATGCTTCCCAATGCCGTTTCTATGATTGTGACGGTTATGCTTTTCTCGGTGGTTTGGTACTGGAACGATTATTATCTGTCTTCCATGTTCTATCAGACAACCTTCCCCATATCGGTTCAGTTGACCGATTTGGGTACCTTATTAAATTGGAGTAATACCATAGCTGGTTACGCCAAACAGGAATTAAGGCTGATGCGTGAGGCGATATTGGCATGCGGCTGTCTGATAACGGTGCTGCCTTTATTGGTGCTGTATGTGTTCGCGCAGAGGTTTTTTACAGAAGGCATAGAAAGAAGCGGTATTGTAGGTTGATTTTTGCAGAAAGGGTGAATTTTGTGAAAAAGTGGAGAAATGCATTGCTGGGTCTGGCGACCGTGACAATGCTCGGAACCATGCTTGCCGGGTGCGGCGGCAATGGTGGCGGCGGTGGGAATGCCTCCGGAAGCACGGATCCACAGGCGGGTCTTGAGGCAGAAAAGGGCAAGAAGCTAACGATCATGGTTCCCGGCCACAACCCCAGGGACAAGGAAAGCTGGATCAACCAGAAGGTCGAGGAATTTAAGACCCAGTATCCCGATGTCACAGTGGAGTTTATCACTGCCAGCTGGGAAAACGGGGAGACCAAAATACTTGCCAGCGCGCAGAGCGGCGATCCGATTGACGTAATCAACGACGGCGCCAACAGCAATCCGAAATTCGCGCTGAAGGGCATCACTCAGCCGCTTCAGAATTATATCAATATGGAAAACCCGAACCTCCATATGACCAGCATGGATTCGACCTTCAAATATGGAGACAACTATTATGTGGCGGCTTGTGCTACCAACGTGGCGGTCATGTTCTACAACAAGACCAAACTGGAGAACAATGGTCAGCCGGATCCACTGGAAATGTATAATCAGGGTCAGTGGACGTGGGAAAATTTCCTTCCCATTGCGAAGGCCATGACCAATGAGAGCACAAAAGAATGGGGCGTTGCCACCAACTATCCGTATATTTGGTTCGGTTCCAACCAGACCTCCCTTTTGAAGCTGGATGAAAACTTCAAATATACGTTGAATCTGGAATCTCCTGAAATGCGTCGTGCATTTGAGATGGTACAAGATGCGAATTATACTTCCAAATGGTCGGGTTATGACGGTGATCCGTGGCAGACCTTCTATAAGGGAAGCGCGGCCATGTTGATGGACTTCAACAATGTGGAGCAGGATATCATCACTGCGAAGGAATACGGCCTGGTAGACTTCGAGTACGGTGTGGTTCCGGTTCCGGCTGGTCCGGACAACAAGGACAACGTTTCCCCGATCACGACGTCCGGTTGGGCGATCGGCAACAATGCGGACTGTCCGTATCATGCTGGCAAGCTGATTGACATGTTTGTGGACGGTCAGGCGGCTGCCGACGCTGAATTCAACAGCGGTTTGAATCAGGATAACGTGAAACTGTATGAAGATCTCCGTTCTCGTCCTTATTGCACCAACAGCTACGATTCTGCTGTAGGCGGCGGTTTTGATATCTGCCAGGCGGTCGGCGGCGACGGTCAGGATATTGCCCAGGCGATCGCGGAATTCAAGCCTATCTATGAGAAGAAAGTCGCGGACGCGAACGACGCTTCGACAACTTTGACGACGTCTCCTGATGCAACATTAGGAGAAGAATAAGACAGACAGGACTGGGTGGAAAGATCACCGTTTTGTACGGATTATTCGAAGCTGAGACTTGTCCGGGACGAGGAATTTGTTCGTGCAGCATTAACTGCGTGGAACGCCGGTAAAAAGTGAAGACTGTCGCAAGGAACGGGTGATTTTCGTTCCGGCGAATAACTGAAAGCCGGGTCCTCGATCAAGTCGGATGACCACTGCAATGGGAGGACCTGCGTAAAGCGGGTCCTCCTGTCTATTAATGCAAACTCGGTCACCGGGAAGATTGGGCGGTTCCGGGCAATAACTCCAAAATGGACTTTGAAACTTTCGTCGTGTTTTGCGTGATGCTGAGCACGGTCCTCCTGCCGGTTATATATAAAAGTCTTTTTGTAGAGTTTGCCGAGAATCGTGCTTCCCAATACCGGTTCTATGATTGTATCAGTTACGCATTTCTCTTTGGTTTGGTACTGGAACGATTATGATTTGTTTTCCATGTTCTATCAGATGATTTTCCCCTTTGGATACCTTATTGAACGGAAGCAATACCATAGCCGGATACGCAAAACAAAAATCTAGGCTGATGCGTGAGGCGATATTGGCATGCGGCTGTCTGATAACGGTGCTGCCTTTATTGGTGCTGTATGTGTTCGCGCAGAGGTTTTTTACAGAAGGCATAGAAAGAAGCGGTATTGTAGGTTGATTTTTGCAGAAAGGGTGAATTTTGTGAAAAAGTGGAGAAATGCATTGCTGGGTCTGGCGACCGTGACAATGCTCGGAACCATGCTTGCCGGGTGCGGCGGCAATGGTGGCGGCGGTGGGAATGCCTCCGGAAGCACGGATCCACAGGCGGGTCTTGAGGCAGAAAAGGGCAAGAAGCTAACGATCATGGTTCCCGGCCACAACCCCAGGGACAAGGAAAGCTGGATCAACCAGAAGGTCGAGGAATTTAAGACCCAGTATCCCGATGTCACAGTGGAGTTTATCACTGCCAGCTGGGAAAACGGGGAGACCAAAATACTTGCCAGCGCGCAGAGCGGCGATCCGATTGACGTAATCAACGACGGCGCCAACAGCAATCCGAAATTCGCGCTGAAGGGCATCACTCAGCCGCTTCAGAATTATATCAATATGGAAAACCCGAACCTCCATATGACCAGCATGGATTCGACCTTCAAATATGGAGACAACTATTATGTGGCGGCTTGTGCTACCAACGTGGCGGTCATGTTCTACAACAAGACCAAACTGGAGAACAATGGTCAGCCGGATCCACTGGAAATGTATAATCAGGGTCAGTGGACGTGGGAAAATTTCCTTCCCATTGCGAAGGCCATGACCAATGAGAGCACAAAAGAATGGGGCGTTGCCACCAACTATCCGTATATTTGGTTCGGTTCCAACCAGACCTCCCTTTTGAAGCTGGATGAAAACTTCAAATATACGTTGAATCTGGAATCTCCTGAAATGCGTCGTGCATTTGAGATGGTACAAGATGCGAATTATACTTCCAAATGGTCGGGTTATGACGGTGATCCGTGGCAGACCTTCTATAAGGGAAGCGCGGCCATGTTGATGGACTTCAACAATGTGGAGCAGGATATCATCACTGCGAAGGAATACGGCCTGGTAGACTTCGAGTACGGTGTGGTTCCGGTTCCGGCTGGTCCGGACAACAAGGACAACGTTTCCCCGATCACGACGTCCGGTTGGGCGATCGGCAACAATGCGGACTGTCCGTATCATGCTGGCAAGCTGATTGACATGTTTGTGGACGGTCAGGCGGCTGCCGACGCTGAATTCAACAGCGGTTTGAATCAGGATAACGTGAAACTGTATGAAGATCTCCGTTCTCGCCCTTACTGCACCAACAGCTACGATTCTGCTGTAGGCGGCGGTTATGATATCTGCTTTAAGATTGGCGACGGACAGGACATCGCCCAGACAATCGCGGAATTCAAGCCCATCTATGAGAAAAAGATCGCGGACGCGAACGACGCTTCCACGGCTTTGACGATGGCACCCGAAACGACAGTGGAAGAATAAGCGGACGGAACTGTGCGATAAGAGCGCGGTTGTGTACGAATTATTCGAACAAGGTCTATCTGGGATGAGAAATTCGGTTGTCGCGGCACTGACCGTGTTCAACACCGATAAAAAAGTGAAAATTGTCGCGAGGAATGGCGATTCTTGTCCTGGTAGGTAACTGGAAATCGGGTCCTTGATCTAGTCGGATGACCAGTGGACGGGAGGACTCGTGCAGAGTGGGTCCTCCCGTCTGACAACGGAAGTGGGTATTTCCACATGAGAGAATGATCCCCAACCCCGGCGTCCATAGATATGGAATTCGGATTTAACTGGGTTAAAAGCGGCAGGTATGACTTTTGGGGCCGGCTCGCAATTGATTGCGCGGGTGGTCGCGGTTTCACCGATTTACGGAAAAAGCTACGGTCTTCTGCTGCACGGCTGAGCAAGAAGTCCCGACAAGGAAACGGTAGAATGGGAAGGTGTGACTGTGTGGTAAATTCACAACTGCGTGCCGATTATTCGGAAATGGCGCTTGTCCGAGATGGAAAATCCTGTTGCACGGTGGTAATTGCTCGGGACGCCGATGAAAAAGTGAAAGCCGCTGCAGAGGATTTTTGTTTCCTCCTGCGGCGCATGACGGGAGCCGAATGCCCCATCAAAACAGATGACGAGAGTTTGACGGGGGGGCTTGTATGTATCGGCCCATCCCGCTTGACAACGGAAATGGGAATTCACATACCGACGGGGCGTTTTTCAAACGAAAGGGTTATTCTGAAACGGGATGGAAACCGCCTGGTACTGCTGGGAAACGACGACAACGTTTTTACTGGCACCCAGTTTGCCGTAACCATGTTGTTTGAAAGGCTCGGCTGCGGATGGTTCGGGCCGGACGAACTCTGGCAGGTGATCCCGGAGAGAAAAGACCTGTCGATCGGCTATCTCGATATCGATCATACACCAGCGTTTATTTCACGGTATAACAACGTTCTGAGGAATAATCCGGAAGTGGGCGCTCGCTGGTATTTGGGCGGTGTCAAACGGATGATCGGCCACTGTTTGACCACGCTGGTTCCACGGGATGAGTACTTCGAGACACATCCGGAATGGTTCTGCCTGGTCGATGGCAAACGCAATCCTTTTTTGGACTGGTGGCAGTATTGCTACTCCAATGAGGAACTGCTGCGGACTTTTACGGATAAGATTCTGACATATTTCGACCAAAACCCTGATGTCAATCAGTTCAGCATCGCGATGAACGATGGTTGGTACGGCGGTTGGTGTGAATGTGAGGAATGCCGTAAATTGGGAACCAACAGCGAGACTGTGATCTGGTTTGCCAACCGGCTGGCGCGTGAAGTGGGGAAGGTGTACCCGAACCATATTTTGACTTTCCTGGCGTATTTCCCGACATATCATCCGCCACGGAAACCGATGAAAGTCGAACCCAACGTCGAAGTGATGTTCTGCAAAGAGGCGGATATGTTCATGCCGGTCGATAAAGGGCCGGACAACGGATATCACCTCAAATACACGTTTGACAGAAGCCAAAACACCTATCCGGTTCCCTGGAAAGCGAATTTTGAGAAATGGAATCAGATGGTTTCTTTTTCTCATATCGCCATTTGGGATTGGTATTGCATCGCGGCGGCTCAACCGGTTTGGAAGGACGTGCCCTGGGTCCAGGGAGATGTTGCGACCCGCAATCAACGATTCTGGCGGGATCACGGAGCGAGTTATGTCTATAACGACCAGGGGCCGCTCGATGTATTCTATGAAGATGATGCCAGTTATCCCCTTCGTTTTCCGCTTTGGTATGTATATGCCAAGGCTATGTGGGATCCGGATTTGACCGGATCGGAAATTCTGATGGATGCCTGCACCAAGCTGTACGGACCGGTTTCCGATCTGATGTTTGCGTATTACGAGGCTCTTGCGGATATTGCGGAGCACAACACGGCTCAGACGATTGCCTGGCATCCTCCGGCGCCTAGGGAACTGTATACACCCGAACGAGTGGAACGTCTGGATAGATTGATGCAGCTTATCCGGGAGGCTTCCCTGAAAACAGACGGCGCGGTCCGTGAACGGCTTGATGTGCAGATAGCTCTGTGGGAAAAGGCAAAAGAGGTGATTGCCACTGGAGAGCTTATCGATTAAATCCGAAGATTACCGTCGAATACTTTATTCAGCAGTTTTTTGTCTTCGCTGCCGGATATCCGGACAGCAGGTTGAAAGTCAAGACCGGTACCATTTCCCGGCTTGCAGAAAGGAATGTATATGGACGTAAAGAATAGAAGGGCGCTTGCTGGTAGAAGAGGAATTGCCGGCTTGCTGGCGGTTCTGCTGCTTTTAGGAGCGGTGGGTTGCCATAACGATACGCCTCCTGTCGAGGGTGACTCCAGTGTGGCATCCGACACGACGGTCCCCGGAGACAGCAGCATGACGGGCGATACGACTATAGGCGATGGTACGGACGTGACCACGGGTGACGGTACGACTACGGGCAATGGCTCCACATCATCGTCCGGCTCTACCGGTTCGGGTTCCTCAGGTACGACCTCCGTGCCTACAACGACGCCGCCGCTGTCCGGCGATTTTTCGATCGTCAAGGATGGAAAGGCGACCAGCACGATCGTTATCAGCACGAATGCGTCGGATAAAGTGCGGGAGGCGGCGGAAGATCTGCAGGCCAGTATTCAAAAGATGAGCGGCGCGACCATTCCGATCGGCTATGATTCGGCCGACCGGACGAATGGGAACTTTATCCTGGTTGGCCCCTCCAAATATACCGAACTGCTCGGTATCGAACAGCCCACCGGATACCCCGACAATGAAAAGGTTATACTGAAGCGTTCGGGCAATTATCTGGTTCTGATGGGCAACGACGACCTGGCTTTTACCGGAACGCAGTATGCCGTGACCATGTTTCTGGAGAAACAGGGGTGTGGATGGTTCGGGCCGGATGAACTCTGGCAGGTGTATCCCAGCACACAGAACATCAGCGTGGGCTCCCTGGATATCGAGCATACGCCGAAATTCACACACCGCCGCACCAGGGTGAACGACAGCGCCCCCAACATCGCCGACCGCTGGTATATGGGCGGCATGAAGAGCATGACCGGGCATTTCCTGCCCACCATCATCCCCAAAGCAACGTATTTTCAGACCCATCCCGAATGGTTCAGCCTGATTGACGGGAAACGGGACGCAAGCGCTACTTGGTGGCAATATTGCTA
>USDZ01000001.1 GCA_900553525.1 uncultured Oscillospiraceae bacterium | reverse complement strand
CTGAAGACCATTGCCATAAGAGAAAGAATAATAACCGCGCCAATGCCGAACAAAAACAGCGCTTTCATGTCAACGCTGCCATTTTTCACTGGAGCAATGACCTCAAACCCATATACATTCAGCTCAGCACCGCAACATTCTTTGGCATTAATGCCTACAAAATACTTTACCCATGCTGGCGCCGCAAGCGAGCATACGGTTGCCGCCAGCATCAAGGCGGTTCCCACCCAATGAAATACTTCAACGATCTTAGTGGCTATTTTTGCAGCTTTTACGATTCCTTTCATCATCGATCCCTCCAAGGTTATTTGATGATGAAAGCATATCATGAACTTTAATGTTTGTCAATAGATTTTTAATGTAAAAAGATAAAAAATATATTCTACACATTGATTTTCTGTGGTTGAAAGGGGTACGCCAATAAAAGATGCGGCATACGCCAGTTTTTTCACAGCAGCAGGAGCCACAGGGCGACGAAGATAAAAAGCGTCAAACCACTTCCGCACGAACTCTTTAAACTGCCGTGTACAGTTGACAAGGAACACCGGCTGAGAGGAGGAGAAAACGGATAAAAGAGTGTTCCAATATTTTATATCAAAGATATTTCACTCATTCCGCAGGAAACGAATTTCATTAAAAAAAAGCATCGGCAAAAGCCGATGCTTTTTTAATGGTGCGGATAAGAGGACTTGAACCTCCACCGAGTTGCCCCGACTAGAACCTGAATCTAGCGCGTCTGCCAATTCCGCCATATCCGCATATATGGTATTAACCATCTCGACAACGTGAACTATTATATCGGGTCTATAGGGGATTGTCAAGTCTTTTTTCGAAATTTAATCTGTCAAGGAGAAACCTTTATTTTAGTCCCGGCAGAATAGAACGGTGGATTGTCAAGTCGTCCGGAACGGTGTATACTCAAGTAATCTTAGGTGGAAAAGGGGCTGGAAAAAATGGCGGCACAAACGGAACTGTCTTTTTTGAGTTCGGATGGCAGAACAATGGTATATGCCACTCTCTGGGAGCCGGAAGGTCGGCCCGTTGGCGTTATTCAGATCTGCCATGGTATGGCGGAGCATATCGGCCGGTACGCCTGGCTGGCCGGACAACTTTGCGATAAAGGATTTGCGGTATGTGGGGACGATCACCTGGGACATGGACGGACGGCTGGAACTGAGGACGATCTGGGCTATTTTGGGAAACACGACGGATGGAACCATCTGATTGAGGATGAACATAAGATGCGCTGTGAACTCGAAAAGCGCTTTCCTGGCCTTCCTTTGTTCTTGCTGGGACACAGCATGGGTTCCTTCATTACGAGAGGTTATGTGGCCCGGCATGGAGAGGGGATGGCAGGGTATATCTGCTGGGGGACTTCGGGGCCGGTTCCGGGTATGGGTTTCGGGCTTGCGCTGGTCCATTTTCTTTGTATTTTGGGACAGGGGAAAAAACCAGGAAAGCTCATCGATAAGCTGGCGCACAGAGGGTATCTCGACCGTGTAGAAGAGAAGTCCAGTTCGGGACTCGAATGGCTCAGTCGGGATCCGGAAGTCTACAAGGCTTTCGCAGAGGATCCCAAGGCGAACTTTATCTTTACCAACGCCGGATTTCGGGATCTCTTCTGCTTGCTCAAGAACGTCAATGGACTCCGCTGGAGCGATCGGGTGCCTAAAAATCTGCCCATTCTTATTATGTCGGGAGATCAGGATCCGGTAGGCCAGTTTGGCGAAGGTCCCCGAAAGGTGGCAGGCTGGCTAAAGAAGTCGAGGGTACGGGATGTGACCCTCAAACTATACGAGGGCGCACGCCATGAACTGCACAATGAACGAAATCGAGACGAGGTCGTCTCGGATTTGACCGATTGGATTAAGCAACATGAGGAAAACAAAAGATGAATCTGCAGCACCCGAAAGAACAGGTGGAGACACTACAACAATTCGCAAAGCCCGGGCCATCTGTGTGGATGGCCCGGGCTTTTTAGATGTCAGATGTCAGCGGATTTCAATCCGACGGGAAGTCGGAAGCGGAGCGGGTTCGGACTTCGGCAAATCCAATTTCAAAACACCATTTTCGTAAGACGCGGCGATTTGATCCGATTTAATGCCGGAAATATCAAAACTGCGGGAAAACGAACCGTAACGGCGTTCGCGACGGACGTACTGTTTTTTGTCGTCCTTTTCTTCTTTTTCATCCGTGTGTTCTGCATGGATGGTCAGCGTGTCGCCATCCAGGTCGAGATGGATGTCTTCTTTTCGGAACCCAGGGAGTTCTGCCTCGAGAACATATCGGTCGCCCTTATCTAGAATATCGGTGCGGAATCGGGATACACGGGAGTCTAATCCATCAAAGAGATTCTTTTCGACATCATCCAGATATTGAAACAGGTTGCGTTCATTGCGTCCAAAAGGAATCAGATCAAACATAAGTCATACCTCCGTTTTGTTAAATTCTAGTTTTGTGTTTTACTGCGTTACCATACTCCATGGGATTCGCCTTCCATCTGTTTTCTTGAACAATTCTTAGTTTATCCGGAATTTGTGACAAAGCTTATAATTAAAAATGAATAAAATGTAAACATTAGCACTCTATAAACTAGAGTGCTAATGTTATAAAAACATATTCTTCTTTGGGCTTGCTTATACTAAAAATAAACGGGGAATAACAGGGAGGCGACACAAATGGAACAGATAAGCGATGTCCTGATCATCGGAGCGGGTCCCGCCGGCTTGACGGCGGCCATGTATGTCTGCCGGGCCGGGTGGACGGCCACAGTTTTGGATAAAGGGTTTTATGGGGGCCAGATGGCGATCACACCGGAAGTGGAAAACTACCCGGGTGTGCTACGTACGACCGGTCCCGATTTATCTCAGAATATGTATGAGCAGGCGGTGGGATTTGGAGCACAGATACTTTTTGAGGAGGTACAGAAGGTTTCATTCAAAAGTAAGCGTAAGGCGGTAATGACGTCGAAAGCCCGCTATGAGGGCCGGACTGTCATCGTAGCCAATGGCGCGAAGCGGCGCCGTCTCGGCTGTCCGGGAGAGGAAGCGTTTACCGGCAGGGGCGTATCCTATTGTGCGACCTGTGACGGCGCTTTTTTCAAAAATCAAGAAGTCGTTCTAGTCGGGGGAGGGAATACGGCACTGGAGGATTCACTTTATCTCGCTAAAATATGCAGCGGCGTTACATTAGTACATCGCCGCGGTTCCTTTCGTGGGGAGAAACGCTTGGCTCAAGCGGTTTTGGAGCATCCGCGTATTCGAGTATTGTATCATACTACTGTGGTGAAAATTCAGGGGGATGATACGGTGAATATGGTTTTAATCCGGGACGACAAAACCGGAGAAACCGTTCCCGTCACAGCTTCAGCCGTTTTTATTGCCATTGGATATGAACCCGACAACGGCCTTTTCTCCCCGTCGGTCGCTCTGGATAAAGCCGGGTATATCCTGGCAGGAGAAGACTGCCGAACCAATATAGAGGGGGTTTTTGCAGCCGGGGACTGCCGTGCCAAGCCGCTTCGTCAAATTGTGACGGCTACGGCTGACGGTGCGATAGCGGCTTTTCAGGCGGGGGCTTTCCTGGCCGAGATGAGGACGGAAAATGAGGCGGATACCTTACTGTGC
This sequence comes from uncultured Oscillospiraceae bacterium, assembly GCA_900553525.1. Lineage (GTDB taxonomy): Bacteria > Bacillota > Clostridia > Oscillospirales > Acutalibacteraceae > UMGS1623. The sequence continues at coordinate 37,057 of USDZ01000001.1, read as the reverse complement.
AACGCGTCTGTTTAGAAAAGTGGCGTCGGTTTTTTCCTCTCAAATAATTGTTGATACCCATAAGTGAAATATGTTCACTTGACAAGCGAGGAATATTCGGAATAGTGTTATATGGAATTCGGTCAATAGGGAAGGGATAGAGCTGGTGGAGAAAAAGACATGGAAAACCTATCGGCATCAAAAGGAGTTTGTCGTTCGCACACGGATAGACGCCGAAACGATCGGCAAGCTGGATGTCTGCTGCCGCCTTCTAAAGACAAGCCGCTCTGAGATCCTGCGCCGGGGAATCGACCGGATATACGGAGAACTCATGAAAGCCCGATAGACTGCTGTCTTTTCTTTCAGACACCGCGGGATTCTATGGGTACTCATGAGAAAGTAAACGGGGTTGAAACAAAATGTCGGGTGTTCGGTATTAAAGCCGACTACCCGGTATTTTTTTGTCCGTAATGGAAGGCAACAGATTTATTTACGGTTCGAGTATACCTATATCAAATCCATCCCATAGAGAATGAGAGGGCAAAGTGGGCTGATCTTTTGAAAAAGGCGGACAGGGCTTTCGCTTGACTGTACCATACAGCGAAAAAATGCCGGAAAGCGGCAAGCAAACGGGAAAAAGCAAATGGTAGCTGCGACTGATGTCAAAGTATTTAAAAAATTATGTTATAATTTTTTAAACAGTGTAACCTCCACACCCTAAACGGTGCTTATGTGGGTGAAGGCCTTTCAATACAAAAAGAAAGGAGGCGAAAGCGTTGGACGATAATCAAATCGTTGAGCTGTACTTGTGCCGTGACGAAAGAGCTATTAAGCAGACTTCCGAAAAGTTCGGAAACCGTTTACGCTCTTTGTCATATGGGATAATCCATGACCGGCAAACAGCCGAAGAATGCGAAAACGACACCTATGTGGAAGCATGGAACACAATTCCGCCGCATGAGCCAAGAAGCTATCTATATGCTTACCTGGCTCGGATCACTCGCCATATTTCTTTGAATTGCTGCCGTGAGCGCAGCCGCCTAAAACGCAACGCCTTTATATGCGAACTCAGCGCAGAGATGGAACAATGTATTCCGGTGCCAGATGATGTCGAGTGCCGCATGGATGATATGGCTTTAAGTAAAGCCATTAACGGATTTCTCAACGCGTCCGGTGAAGAAAAAAGAAATATTTTTATACGCCGGTACTGGTATTTGGATTCCATCGCTGCCATCTCCAAACGCTTTGCACTGTCCGAGAGCAAAGTGAAAACCACGCTCTTCCGATGCCGCAATCAGCTTCGGGAGTATCTTGAAAAGGAGGGTTACACTATATGAGAGGAGCCGAATTTTTAGATAAGATGGAGCTTGTCGATCCTGCTTTTATTGAAGCAGCAGACGCTAACCCGAAAAAGAGGAACAATGGTTGGGTTAAGTGGGGCGCGATTGCCGCCGGATTTGCCATAATGATCCACGCAGGAACAAGGCTTTTTATACAAGAATCGCCGGGGAATATCCATAATCTTTCTATGCTTTCTATTTCGGAAGATACAAGCGGCGGAATGGGTTTTGAGGGGTACATGGCTTATGACGTTTCAGAACTTGTGAACGCAAATCCTTGGAACGAGGATTTAGAGTTATCCACGCTGCCAGTCTACCAAAACCCGCTGACCTACGATGCAAACCATATTGCATCAGGAGCTGACTTTGATAAAATGCGGGAGTTTTTATTGGAAGTTGCCAGCAGATTGGGGCTTGATACACAGGAAATCGCTATCACCGATGATGTACCGGACGAGGAAACAAAACAAAAGATTCGCGAGAAACTGCAAATAGGGGAAGAGGCTATTCCCGAGGGATACTTTGATCCAACAAAACTGATAATGGAAGCAGAGGGATTGGTAATCGAAGTTGATCAATCTATGACAGCCAATGTCTTTTTTGAACCCGCAGTATCCCTGCCCGACAAGTATAATTTTACGCACTTTGCGCCCTATGAAGATGTAGTGGCCGTGGCTGAATATTTGAAAACCGAATATAAAGATTTTATCGGTATTGAAAATCCGCAGGTGAACATTTGTGGTGGCGACTATACCATTTACGCTCAGCAGATGTATTCCATTGAGTTTTTTGATGCAAGTGGAAATGATGCGGAGCAGATTATCAATTATAATTTTAATCGAGTGACTTTCTATTGTGACGATGAGGGAAAACTATTTTTAGCAAGGATATATCAACCGGATCTATCGATGAAAGTTGGAGATTATCCCATTATTGATTCGCAGCAAGCAAAGGAATTGCTGTCAAAGGGAAATTACATCACCACCGCCCCTTATGAAATGCCTGGATTAGAGTATGTTGAAAAAGTTGAACTTGGTTATCGAGCGGGGGAACGAGAAGCATATTTTATGCCATACTATCGTTTCTATGTCGAATTGCCGGAAGATGAACGCGAAAACGGGCTAAAAACCTATGGGGCATACTATGTGCCAGCAGTGGATGGAGCTTATATCTCCAACATGCCAACATGGGACGGCAGTTTGAATGAATAATTGAGCAGCTTGCTCATAAAGCGCAATCGCCCTAAAAACGGTTGCGCTTTTCTTTTATGAAAAACCAAGGAGATTCAGGAAACCCGGCATCAGCGTCGCCGCAGGACAAAAACGGGCAATGGCGGCCTGTTTTCGGCTACTGTGCCAACTGTGGACATAAGAATACCGTTCTGTACCAACAACTAGTTTACCGACAAGCTGTGAAATATAGTTTGTAAACTATTAAAGAAAGGGCTTGCGGAGACCTGGATAACTCGCTATAATAAAGCTGAATCTGCTGGTTAAGGGCAAAAGCTACCCATTTTTCAGTGTTTAAGAAATGGAGGAAACAAAGATGGCAAAATTGAGAGTAGGTGTAATCGGCTGCGGCGGCATTGCGAACGGCAAGCATCTTCCCGCTTTGAAGAAGCAGGCTGACCGTGCGGAAATGGTTGCTTTCTGTGACCTGATTGTGGAGCGGGCGGAAGCGGCAAAAGCTACATATGGAACTGCAGACGCCAAAGTTTATGTGGATTATCGGGATCTTCTGGCGGATAAGTCCATCGATGTGGTGCATGTCTGCACCCCCAATCGTTCCCACTGCGAGATCACGGTGGCGGCGTTGGAGGCCGGCAAGCATGTCATGTGTGAGAAGCCGATGGCTAAAACCGCGGCGGACGCCCGGTTGATGCTGGAAACCGCGAAGAAGACGGGGAAAAAGCTGACCATCGGTTATCAAAACCGCTTCCGTCCGGATTCCCTGTTGATGAAACGAGCGGCAGAAGAAGGGGAACTCGGCGATATTTATTTTGCCAAGGCCCACGCCATTCGGCGCCGCGCGGTGCCTACCTGGGGCGTTTTCCTCAATGAATATGAGCAGGGAGGCGGCCCGCTGATCGACATCGGTACCCACGCGCTCGATCTCACGTTGTGGATGATGAACAATTACAAGCCGAAGGCGGTTCTCGGCCGGGCGTTTAAAAAACTCGGTGATCAGAAGGAGACCGGGAATGCTTGGGGTGACTGGGATCCGAAAGAGTTCACGGTGGAAGATTCCGCTTTCGGTATGGTGACGATGGAAAACGGCGCTGCGATTATTCTGGAATCCAGTTGGGCAATCAACCTTCTCGACGTCCGGGAGGCCCAGACAACCTTGTGCGGAACCAAGGGCGGCGCAGACATGATCGACGGACTGCGCTTCAATCGGATCCATTTGGGGCGCCAGGTGGTGGAAAAGGTTGATCTGAATGCCGGTGGGGTGGCCTTTTATGATGGAGCCTCTTCCGCCGATCCTTCCGAATTGGAGTGTTCCCAGTGGATCACCTCGATTCTCAAGGATACCCAGCCTCTGGTCCTGCCCGAGCAGGCGCTGGTGGTCACGGAGATCCTGGAAGCGATCTATACCTCATCCAAGACCGGCAAAGCCGTCTACTTCGATTGAATCGGAAATCGTTGCAGGCTTTGGAAACGATAAGGGGATAGGCCGCCTTGTTGCGTAAGATAACCGGATGCAAGGCCGGCTGTTTCAGCACAACGAGCAAAGAAGAAGTGGAATAAAAACCACAACCGGCCCTCGGATTCTCTCGAATCTGAGGGCCGGCCGTTTTGTGTGGTTACGTGTTGGATACGTAATACTGCGCCTGTGCGTTCCAAAGCTCATGATACTTGCCGTTTATATCCGCTATCAACTCGTCGTGACTTCCATGTTGGACAATATGTCCATGATCAAACACGGCGATTGTATCGCAAAACCGGCAGGAGGAAAGCCGATGGCTGATATAAACCGCGGTTTTGTCCTCTACGATTTCGTTGAACTTCGAGTATATCTCATATTCGGCGACCGGATCGAGGGCGGCGGTCGGTTCATCCAAAATGATGAACGGTGCATCTTTATGCAGCGCTCTGGCCAGCGCAATCTTTTGCGCTTCACCGCCCGAAATATCGATACCTTGCTTGTAAAAATACTTATACAGATAGGTATTGAGACCATCCGGTAATTCTTTGAGCCGTTCTTCAAATCCGGCATTTGTTAAACACCGTTTCACTAACGTTGGATCGTAATCGGTTTTCGTCGCTACATTTTCACCGAGACCGTAGGCAAACAGCTGATAATCCTGAAACACCACCGAAAAGACGGACATATATTCCTTGTAATCATATTTTTTAATGTTAATCCCGTTGAGCAGAATCTCTCCTTCCGTCGGATCATACAAGCGGCACAGCAGCTTAATAAAGGTGGTTTTCCCGCTCCCGTTCATGCCGACCACCGCAAGGCGCTCCCCGATACGGAATTTCATCGAAACATTTTGCAGTGCAAAAGTTTCACTCCCGGGATATTGAAAAGAAACGTTGCAAAATTCAATTTCATAATCCCGATCCATGCGTTTTTCTACCGTCAAACTGCCTTGATACATGCGGTTGGGAATATCCAAAAATTCAAAGATCAGCTTGAGAAAAGAGGCGTTATTCCGCATTTCTCCCATGATGCCAATCGAAGAGCCGATGCTTCCGGCAAGCCGCGTGATAGCGGATACATATTGCGTAACAGCGCCGATTCCAAATGCGCCGCCCAGGGCTTTCAAGCACACAAAGGCGTAGACCACCCCTGTAAATAGAACCGATACAGCTGATGACGCCGCATGATAAAGACCCATCGGCCCTTTCGCAAATTTGGCAAATATCCCTTTGGAATTAAATGTTGTGGTCTTATCCTTGGCATACTTATCGCAAATCAAATCCTGTCTGTAAATCCGCACATCGGCGGCCAAGTTATTTTTATAGCCAAGAAAGCCGAAATAGCCAAACAAACGGTTCCCTAAATTGTGGGAGTCGGAATGGAGCGCATAATAACTTCCGGCTTTATTGGAAAGCAGGGGAGCAAAATAGGTAATGGCCAGCATAACCGAAATCATCAGCAGAATAAACAAGGGGCTATTCAGAATGGTATACCCGCCGGAGGATTCCGGCACACGGCTTGTAAATAATGAGATTGTCAACGCAATCCCGCCAAATAAGGTGAGAAATGCTGAAAGGAGCCCTTCAATATGACCGTATACCCGGTTTAGTCCCCACCCGCCGCCGTTGCGGTTTTGCTCAATGGTATTATACAGTTCATGGGTTTTGGCATCGTCTGCATCCGCATAGTCCATACTCATCGTTTTTTCAGAAAAAATGAGCTGCACCTTGTAATAAAGACCGGCACATTCCGTATCGCGCCATTTATGCAGAAAGGCGGCCACCAGTGAAATAACCGCCGCCGAACACAAAATAATCAGAACAAGCCTGGTAAGTACGGAAGGATTGCGGGTTCCGGTAAGTTCCGTGATCAACAGGGCCGAAAGATAAATGTCGACATACGGAGTCAGAGCATCCCAAATGATACTCATGAGCCGGGAAACAATCATCCGAGGGCAACGCTTATAAATCAAAGAAAAAGCGCGCCGGTTGAGCTTCCATGTTTCACGCCAGGTCGGCAGCTTCTTTTCCTTTTTCATAAACATCCCCCTCTCGGTAATATTTGCTCTGAATTGCAAACAGCCGCGCATATTCACCGGAAAGCTTCAAGAGTTCCTCGTGGGTGCCTTCTTCCGCAATTTTATGATCGCTAATCAGCAGGATCCGATCACAAAAGCGGGTGGAAGCAAGGCGGTGTGAAATGTAAACGGACGTACAGCCCTGTGTCATGTCGTTATATTTGCTGTACAGATCCGCTTCCGCGATGGGGTCAAGGGCGGCCGTCGGTTCATCCAGAATGATAAACGGCGCTTTTTTGTAAAGGGCGCGGGCCAGCATCAGCCGTTGTGTTTCCCCACCCGACAATTCCGCCCCGTCTTCATAAACGACACGGTTTAAATAGGTCTGGTAGCCGTCTTTCAAGGAATTAATTTTCGCGGTAAGCCCGGCCTTTTCCACACAGTCCTTTATGCGCTCCATATCCGGATTCTCTTCCGCTTGCGCGATATTGGTGGCCACGGTTCCTGCCAGCAGCGAAAAATCCTGAAAAACCGCCGAAAACATCGTGTAATAATCCTGCCGGTTATAAGTTCGGATGTCCTTTCCGTCCAGGAGAACCCTTCCGCGCGTCGGGTCAAAAAAGCCGCAAAGGAGCTTGACGAGCGTGGTTTTTCCCGCGCCGTTGAGTCCGACAACGGCAATTTTTTCTCCCGGATGAATTGTAATATTGATATCCTCCAGAGTATACTCCTCTGCTCCCGGATACTTAAAAAACACATGCTCAAGCGTAAGTTCATGTTGGGTATCGGCAGAAGCCGATAATTCTTCCCCGTCTTCAAACCGGAAAGGCTCCGGATATTCGATAAATTCTCTTACGGTGGAAATGTCGAGACTTTGGCGATACAGGGTTGTCATACTGCCCAGAATACCGCTTACCCACGCGGTAAAGCCGTTTACCGCCGAGAAATACAGGAGGAATGCGGATACGCTCAATTCGCTTGTCAGTACCGAATGGATCAAAAAGGCATACGCAAGGCCGTTTCGCAGAAACGCCAGCACCAAATCCAGGATACTTCCCCAGATGTATATGTTGTTCGCACGGCGATGAAAAGCGGTATACGCTGTCATCGCTTTGGCGGTGATCTCCTGAATCCACGGCTTCATGCCAAAAATCCGAATATCCTTTGCCGCGCAGTAATTTCTTGCCTGGTCGGTCTGATACCATAGTTTTGCGGATATTTCGCCCTCTTCTTCACGATGCCGGTATCCGTAGCCGGTCAGCTTTTTATTCACAAAATACCCTACTAAAGCGGTGAGTAAAATGACCACCATCAGCCATAAATCCAGGGACACCAGTAAAAACAGGTAAATAACAAAACCAATAATATTTTGCATGAGGGATGTGAGCGTCTCCCAAACGGCTTCGGTGGCTGCTCGATTACCGTTTACTGCCTGCTGCGACTTGGATCCCAGCTTGATAAATTTTTCGTCTGTCAAATTGGGATAAGAGGTAGTGCAGGCTTTTTTGTTTAATGCCGCGATCACCGATAATCGGACGGTGATTCTTCCGTATAAAGTATTGGCATTCACATAGGAAGTCGCCGCCGAACAAAGCATCAACAGCAAAACAAACAGCAAAAGGGTCACGGTTAACTCCGTAAACGAAGCCCGCCGTTCCACAACCGACAGGATGGACGGCGAAACATACAGGTTAACCAGATTGCTTGCCACCGCAAGCAAAACCTGCAACGAGCACAAAACCAGAACCTTTTTCTCTTTTTCGCGCCACGTAAGCGCTATCATGTACGCGGAACACTGCCACATGTTATATTTGGGCTTTGCGGTTTTTTCTTTCTCTTTTTTCAAAATTTCCACCCCTCTCACTGCCCATTTTATCATGCGACGCTCCCAAATGGTATTTTGGGGACGAATCGTTGTTTGCGGGTGACGAACTGCATCATGTTTGCGGGATGAGAATTTCCGTGGTAAAAGCGCCGTCCTCACTGTTCCGGTTGATATATCCGTCCAGCCTTTCAATAATGGTATCCATTCTGACTAAACCGAAACCGTGTCCGTTTCCTTTGGTTGTCTGAAATCTTCCGTTCTGTTTCCTTTGCTTTTTCGTGGCCGTGAAATTGGTAAAAGAAATATAAAGCTGCGTGTTTTTCATATCCATATAGATGCGGATCAGACGCTTTTCCTCCGGCAACGCGAGGCTGGCTTCGATAGCATTATCGAAAAGATTTCCTATGATCACGCATAAATCCAGTTCCGAAGTTTTCAGAGCAAGCGGAATAAACACATCCGCCTTCACCGGGACATTTCTTGATTTTGCAAGAGAAATTTTGCTGTTGAGGATCGCATCCGCCATCGGATTGCCCGTTTTAACAGCGGTATCTACCGTGGACAAATCGGTTTCCAATTCGTCCAGATACGTTTGGATTGCCTGCATATCTCCGCTGGCCGCATAGGCTTTCATGGCCTGAATATGATTTCGATAGTCATGGCGCCAGCCGCGCATCTGCTTATACATATTTTCAACTTCTGTATAATGTGTTTCAATCAATTCCCGTTGATAGGCGGCAAGGCGTTTATCGATTTGTTTCGAGAAAAATTTCATAGCAGCCTCCGTTATGTATGCGCAATAAACGCTTTGACCAATGGTTCGTACTGCCCTCTGGGCAGTGGGATGATCAAGCCATCCGAAAGGAAAACACGGTTTTTCGTAATTTTATCAATATAGGAGAGATTCAAAAGATAAGACCGCCCCATGCGGTAAAACCGGTCGTCCAACTCCCGCTCAAATTCACCCAGTGTCTTTTTAATGGTATAGTCCTTCTTAGCATGGATCGTCACATAGTTTTGCTGCACCTCAAGATATTGGATCTCGTAAACCGGAATCCGAATCATTTCACCTGATAGCGAAAGAAACAGTGATTTTTCGTTTTTCTTGATTTGCATTGTGGCACGGTTCAGAACGTTTTCCAGCTTTTCTGGAGAAACAGGCTTCATCAAATAATGCAGCGCCGCGACCTCATAACCTTCGGCAATATAATCCGAATATCCCGTAGTAAAGATAATCTGCACCGCCTCGTTCTCCTTACGGATCTTTTTGGCAAGCTCCATGCCGTTTATGGACTTCATCTCAATATCCAGCAACAAAATATCATAATCCTTCTGTTCTGCATAATCAAACAAAAAGGTTTCCGCAGACGGAAATGTGCGAATGTCGACAGAGGCTTTGACTCGAACAGCCCATTTGTTGACAAGAGAGTCCAGATATTTTATATCCTGTTCCATGTCGTCACAGATGGCAATTTTATATCTCATTGCGATTCTCCCGCCCTTTGATTTTTTCAACTCATTCATCCAGCAATTCCACTTCCTCTTCAATTCGGCAGCCCCGCGGCTTTTTATAGACAGGACGAGCTTAGCAGACCCATTTTTACCGAGTTTTGCAAGGGGGTTTACGCCATTCCCACCCCATGCAGAAGACCGGTTTTCCCATATCCCGTTCAAACAACGACTTATAACCAATACTCATAAAAATACGCCTTGTTTATCTCATATATAATAGCAGAAATGCCCATATATTTCAAATCTAAGAGAACAGTTTTTACAAATATAAAGGATTAGAACAAATGTATCCCCGGACTGGCAAACCGGTCCGGGGAAAAATCGTGTCTTCTCTCTAAAATAGTGCCGATTTTTTGTTTGGAGCGATGATGAGCGCCGTGTTTTAACGCCCCCAATCCAGGCCGAACCGCTCTTTCCCGGCGGAATGAGGCCGCATACGGCAGGAATGGTAGAATTTTTCACCTAAGTTATAGAAAAGCGCGTCCAGGAGGAAAAACCAGTTCCCATACGAGAAATGAAAGATAAACACACGGAAATTCCGTTCCGGCTTCCGGGCGGACAGAGAGCGCAGCATTACGCACAGAGCCAGAGTGACGAGTATGGCGGTGGGGCCTAAAAGGGGGGAGGGCCCCGTGAGGCCAATCTTCTTTTATATTAGGGTAACTCAACGCTTTCGGCGGCGCATTCGAAACAGCAGCACGCCGCCCAACGCAAGAGCCAATAGATACCCAATCCATGACGGCACCGGGAGTCCCCAGAATCGGGGTCCGGCATCTAAAGTGGAAAGCAAACTCGCGCCGATGATCAGAGCCGCGTCGATCAATGCAAGAACCAGCTTGTCCATCCGCTGGTCAGCAGCCTTTAGAGGATCTGCCGAGCCGGTTAGTTCGATATAGAATTTGGTCTGGCCTTTAAGCGTGTTTTTCAGTAAGTCGGACATCTGGGCCGGAACGTCGAGCGCCTTGCGGCTGGAAGTCAGCAGGGTCATGGCCCCGCTTTCCATTTCCTTTTTCAGGTTGAAGGAAGCGAAGGCTCCGCCCGCAATGTGGTTGTGCATGATCGTGATGATCTGGATGTCGGGGCTGATCCGGGCCAAAACCCCTTGAATGGTGACGATGCCCCGAGCCAGCATGGACAGACCTTTGGGCATTGAGATGCCGTGGGATTCGGCCAGAGACAGGAGTTCCTGCATCAGTTGCGCCAGGTCGATTTCTGCCATGCTCATTCCGGCGTATTTCGACAGGAATTCGTCAATGTCCGCATAGAGGCGGACATGGTCGATCCGTCCACTGTGAACGCCCAGCGCCAACAGCACGTCTTTGAGAGTCCCGGCGTCGTACTGTGCCACGGCTGTCACAGCAGTTTTCAGGAGTTCGCGGTCCTTTTCAGTTAGACGGCCCATCATGCCGAGATCCAGCCAAATGATTTTGCCGTCCCGTATCCGCAGATTGCCGGGATGGGGGTCGGCATGAAAAAAAGCTTCGTCCAGAATCTGCCGGACATAATTTTCAGCCAGTTTTTCCCCGATTTCATCGAGGTCATATCCCTCCCGCCGAAGACGGTCGGTATCGTCGATGGAGATGCCGTCTATATATTCCATCATCAAGGCGCGCGAGGTGGTATAACGGTGTTCCACCCGAGGACAGGAAACATACGCGACGCCGGCGTTTCCATCCCGGAACTCGTCCATATGACGGGCTTCCAGAAGAAAGTCCATCTCTTCCTGCGCCACGGCCCACATCTCGTCGAGTACCATGCCAAAGTCGATGACTCCGCCGATGCCGCCGATCCGTTGGAGGATCCCTGCCGCCCTGCGCAGAAGCGCAATGTCCCTTGCCATCGTATCCCAGATGCCGGGGCGCTGCACCTTGACGGCGACCTTGGACCCGTTTCGCAGTACAGCCGTGTGAACCTGTGCAATCGAGGCAGAACCGAGGGGCGTTTCATCGAAAGATAAAAAGAGGGATTTCATCGGAGCACCGTATTCCCCCTCGATCACCTTTTTGACTTCATCGAAGGGGATGGGGGACACGTCTGTCCGAAGGAGTGTGAGTTCTTGGCAATATTCCGCTGGGAGCATATCCTGCCGCATGGAGAGGATCTGTCCCAGCTTAACGAAAGTTGGTCCCAGATCTTGAATAATAAGGCGCAATTTGACCGGGGTAAGGCCGCGTAGAATATTGTGCTGCGCGAGTATCCCCAAAATTTCCCGCAGACGGTGGCGTTTGTCCGCCTGTTTGCCGGCCTCAATTTTCCGATTGTCCATTGATTTCCTCCGCGGTCTCCATCGCCGCAAGTTTGGCCTTCAGGGCGGCGAGATCTTCCCGGCTCATGTGGTCGAGGTTGCGCAATAAAAGATCTGTGTCGATGCTGGAATCCGCTGGATTTATCTGAGATGTAGATGCGGCCGAGTTCCGGCGGTGAAGTTCCTCGTTGAGTACCCGGCCCTGATCCACCGTCAGACGGCCTTTTTCCACCAGTTCAGTTATGAGTTCTTTGGCTTTTTCAACCGTTATGGCCGCCATGCCGATCCCGGCAAGAAACACCGTTTTGAGATCTTCGCTCAGATGATCCTGCATATTCCGACCTCTTTTCTGTGGAGTTTATCTTCGTTATCATTATAGCCCGATTCCGGAGAAACGGATGAAGGATTTATGAATTTCAGGATCAAGGGACGGAAACCATCCTTGCGGATGGGTGGAAGGGATGATATACTGGACATCGAAACGGCTATAAGCCGGAGAAACACCGGAGGATGGTTTTCTCCGGTCGTAGGGGAGGAAAACGGAATTGGAGGACACCGCAGCGCGTATCCTAGTGGTGGAGGACGACGCCGATATCAACCGCCTGCTGACCACCCTGTTATCCAAAGAGGGCTATGTTGTCACTTCTGCCTATTCCGGCAGTGAGGCGGGTATGCGCCTGGAATCCGAACGATATGATTTGATTTTGCTCGATCTGATGCTTCCCGGATTGACGGGAGAAGAACTGCTTGTAACCATTCGGAAAAAGTACGTGATGCCGGTCATCGTGTTGTCTGCCAAGGGGCGGGAGGATAAGCTCCATGTTCTGGCGGAGGGAGCGGATGACTTTATTTCCAAACCGTTTGACATCGAGGATGTCAAAGCCCGCGTGGCGGCCCAGCTTCGTCGGTATACCCGCTTCACGCCGGCCCAACAGGGGGAGACGCCTTTACAGTTTAAGGAACTGGTTCTCGACCCGGAGGGGCGGCGGGTGACGGTGAAGGGCCGGGAGGTATCTTTGACCGTCCGGGAATACGGGTTATTGTATTTGCTGCTCTCCCACCCCAAAAAAGTGTTCACCCGTGCCAATCTGTTTGAATCGGTCTGGGAAGATCCCTACATCGGAGACGATAACACGGTCAACGTGCATATCAGCAATTTGCGTGCCAAACTGGCGGCGGCCGATCCGGACAACGGCTATATCAAAACCGTTTGGGGGATTGGATTTAAGATGGAGGAGGAGTGAATGAAAATCGGCGGACGGGAGGAAATCCCGTCCGTCTTTTGTCGAAATACAGGACGGGGTTTCCATCTGGAACGCGAGGACATTTGGAAAAGAGGATGCAGAATACCGGACGGTCTCTTTAGACTTTCTTTAGATTTCCTTTAAGGCTTTTTGAAAGCGGGGGGGTATACTGAGGCCAATCTCAGATGGAAGGATGGACAGTATGACGGACAATGTGCTGGTCACACGGAACCTATGCAAACGGTATGGTTCCGCGCTGGCCGTAAACCATGTAAATCTGCGGGTGGAACGCGGGCAGATTTACGGATTGGTTGGAAAAAATGGAGCGGGCAAGACCACTTTGATGCGGATGATTACCTCACAAAGCAGCCCGACCTCGGGAGAAATTGAATTGTTCGGGGCGGCGGATCCGCGCGGTGCCGGCCGTATGCGGGAACGGATGGGCGCGGTGATTGAAACGCCGAGCTTTTATCCTTTTCTGACAGCGGAACAGAATCTGGAATATTACCGGCTGCAGCGAGGGATCGCGGGTCGGGACTGCATTCGGGACGCTTTGCGGCTTGTCGGCTTGAGCGATACCAAGAATAAAAAATTCAAGCAGTTCTCCCTGGGTATGAAACAGCGTTTGGGGTTGGCATTGGCAATTCTGGGCAGCCCGGATCTGCTTCTTCTGGATGAACCGATCAATGGGCTGGATCCAATGGGAATCGTGCAGTTCCGGGACCTGCTGCTTCGCCTGAACGCCGAACGGCAGATCACCATTTTGATTTCCAGCCATATCCTCAGCGAGCTTGCCAATCTCGCAACCCATTACGGGTTTATCGACGGCGGTCGGATGCTGCAGCAGATCTCGGCAAAGGATATCGAGGAATGCTGCCGGGAATGCCTGGAATTGACGGTGGACGATGCTCCCAAGGCGGCCGTATCGCTGGAAAGCCGCCTGCACTGCTCCTCGTATGAGATTCTCCCGGAAAATCGCATTCGGGTTTATGCTTTTCTGGAGGAACCGGTAAAGGTGACGACGGCGCTGACCGAAGATGGCGTACGGGTACAGACGATCAATACCCGCGGAACCAATTTGGAGGACTACTTCCTTCAACTTTTAAGCCGTTCACGCCCGGAAGGGAACGAAAGGGGGTTTGCGTGATGCTCCGTGTCATCAAGAGTGAACTGTATAAAACCTGTCATCGTCTGTATCCTTTTGTATTTAGCGGGGTTATCGTGGCCCTCGGCCTTCTGATGGTTTTTCTCTTCGCCTTTACCAATCCCAATCTTCCAGCCGATAAACAGGTCGGCTTTGACGGCATGATCGGATTTACCCTGTATATGCTGCCGCTGGGGCTTTATTTGACGGTGGCTTTTGTGGATATGGTGTTTTCGGAAGAATATAAGAATCAGACAATGAAGAATCCTCTGGCTTTCGGCATTCCCCGGACGAGTCTTTATCTGGGTAAGCTGGCCGCGGAACTGATTGTGGCGGTCATCAGCCTTATAGTCATCCTGGGCGTCATTTTGGGCGTCGGCCTCCTGCTGCTGGGGCCTGTATATCCGGTTTCGTTTTCTGAATTGTTTGTGAAGTTTGGCCAGCGTCTGCTGGTTTCCCTTCCTTTATGGATCGGAGCCCTTTCCTTTGGCAACATGCTGGCCTTCCACTTCAAGAGCAGCACGCTGTATACGCTGTTTTTTATTGGACTTTTTGCTGCTTTGCCCGTGGTTTTACAGATGGCGGCATATTATTATCCGTTTCTGGGCGAAGTGCGCTTGTGGTTGATGACGCCGCTGCTCGAACAACTGGCTAATACCGAGCTGACCAACGAGATCATCCTGCGCAGCGTCGTCACAGGCGCCGCTTATCTGATAGGCAGCACCTTAATCGGGCTAATCTTCTACCGCAAAAAGGAAATCCATTGACCCGCATTCCTGGAAATTTCCGACTTCGGGAGAGAGTGACAGCAGGGGACATCCTTCCCGGACTTTCCAATCCGGGAAGGATGTGCTATACTAAAGACAAAGAGGGTGAGAAGAAATGGAGCCCGCCGGATGGATCATCGCCGCATTGACCCTTCTGCTCGTCGCGTGTGTTGCCGCACTGGTATTGTATAGACACAACCTGCACAAAGCGCGGATGTCGCTGGAAGAACTGCGGCGTACCCGGACCAACCAACGGCTTAAACTGAGGGTCCCCGATCGAGAACTGGAGCGTCTGCTTGAAGAAATCAACGCGCTGCTCGATGACCGGCAGGCTAACGACAGCTTGCATCACCGGCAGGAACAGCAGCGGCGGCTGGAGATCGCCAACATTTCCCATGACCTGCGAACCCCTTTGACTTCGATTCTCGGCTATTTGCAGATCCTCAAATCGGAGGATGTTGGTCCGCAGGAACGCCGGGAATATCTTGACATCGTAGAGAACCGCGCCAATGCCCTCAAAGCCTTGATTACGGGCTTTTATGACCTGTCCTGTTTAGAGGCGGGCGGCTACACCCTTGTAAAAGAGCCGGTGGCGCTTGCCTCTGTTCTATATGAGTTGGCGGCGGCATTTTATGCCGATTTTCATGAATCCGGACGAAAGGTTGAACTCGATATCGCCGAAAACCTGTCTCCCATCTTAGGGGATCCGCAGGCGATTCTGCGCATCTATACCAACCTGTTTCAAAATGCCATCAAGCATGGGACAGGGGATCTGTATGTCCGGGTATTCCAGGAAGAGGAGCTTGTCGTCACCTGCTTTACCAATTTGGCACCGGGACTTCTGCCTCAGGATGTGGAGCATCTGTTTGATCGGTTTTTTACAGCCGACAAGATGCGGACCGGACAAGACACGGGGCTGGGGCTTGCGATTGTTCATCGCCTGGCGGTGCAGATGGGAGGAGAGACTGAAGCCCTGCTGCTTCAGAATAAACTCACCATCACCATCCGCTGGCCGGCGGCAACATCATTGGATGGGCAGCGTTAATGTTCTTTAGTGGACAAGCGGAGCAACTGCTCATAATCGTCGTCTCTTGCGGCTTTATTGCGTCCTTCGCCTCCGCATTTCGTGCAGCGGAAACGGATAACGTATCCTTTTTTGGGCGAAATTTCAAGGCCCACCGGTTCCATCAAGCCTCGGCAGGGATTCTGCCGGTCTCCGGGATAAATATCCACATGCAGGGAATAGAGGCAATAAGGGCAGTGGTTGCGGGAGGTATAGCCCAGCGGTTCTACCCTGCGCCCGCAATGTCCGCAGATAAATCCCTGATCGTTTTTAACGAAACGGCGGTTTTCCATGTCTGTACCTCCCTGTGGAATACCTTTTCAGTATAAAGAAACGGCTCCCTAAGATCAAGCAAAATATGCATGAGAATTTCCCGTGAGATAGACGTTGCCCCAGGATCCGGAGGAGAACGGATATGATCATATCGGCCGTTTGATAGAGAAAATCGGCTCCGTTTTCAAAGTCCTTTTTGAGCCTTGTCCGTGGAAAAAGAATCTGCTATACTGGAACAAAAAGGAAAAGAGGGAGAGCCGATGAAAAGCTACCGGCAGGAATTGTGGTTCCATCTGCCCACCCGGAGGGGGCTTGTCAACATCACATCCCAGGTGCAGCAGGCGGTCAGGGACAGCGGTGTGAAAGAAGGCTTGGCACTGGTCAATGCCATGAACATTACCGCCAGCGTCTTCATCAACGACGATGAAAGCGGCCTGCATCGGGACTTTGAGGCTTGGCTTGAAAGCCTGGCCCCTGAAAAGCCTTATAGCCGCTATGCCCACAACGGATATGAGGACAATGCGGACGCTCATCTGAAACGCACCATTATGGGGCGGGAGGTTGTGGTCGCTATTACCAACGGTAAGTTGGATTTCGGAACTTGGGAACAAATTTTTTATTATGAGTTTGACGGGAAGCGGGATAAGCACGCTCTGGTTAAAATTATCGGGGAATGAGCCGGTTATGGATAGAAGCCTACTCCCCGGAAAGGAAGGTATATGGATGGAACCCGTCAGTTTGATCCTTTATCCGCCTTGTTCGACTTGCCGGAAAGCGAAAGCCTGGCTGTTGGACCAGGGGGTCGCTTTTCATGAACGGCATATCACGGAGCAGCGCCCGACAGCGGAGGAACTTCGGCTTTGGAGCCGGGAAGCAGGGATCCCTCTTAAACGTTACTTCAATACGAGCGGCCTGCTGTACCGCTCAATGAACCTGTCGCAACGCCTGCCCGGTCTGGACGAGGAAGAGCAACTGGCCCTGCTTTCGTCGGACGGTATGTTGGTCCGGCGCCCGCTTCTGCTCGTTGGAAATCGGGCCTTGCCTGGGTTCCGGCCGGATGAATGGATCGCCTTTTTGAGGGAACCCGCTACATCCAAATAAAGAAGGAGGAAACACAATGCCTTGTATCCAGACAAAAGTAAACGTCTCCATATCCCCCGAACAAGAGGCTCGTCTGAAAACCGGTTTCGGCGAGTTGATGCCGATTCTGCGCAAGAGCGAGGACTGGCTGATGCTGACCTTTGAGGATCGCTGCCGTTTATACTTTAAAGGAGAAGACCGTCCTGCGGCTTTCGTGGAGGTTAAGCTTTACGGTGCCGCCGGCTCGGATGCCTATGATCGAATGACAGCGGCCGTGACAGCGTTGCTCAATAAGGAGCTCAATATCCCGTCCGAGCGAATTTACGTCAAGTATGAGGAAGTTCAGTATTGGGGCTATGACGGCAGCAATTTCTGATGGATAGAATTTTTGGGCCTAATGTTTATCCCCGGCCTATTGAAATATGGTCGACGGCATATCCCGGCGAAATTTCACCGGGATATGCCTTTTTTGTTGCGGCATACTAATTTCCCAAGCGACGCTGTTATCCGATACCTTCATAAATTCCAAAATAGTATTCTCTTTTTATTTAGGAAATGCATGCTCCAAACACAGAAATAGGAATTCTGCACAGATTGACGGTTAGTCTATCCTAATTTCATCAGCAATTCTCCGAATCTGAATGAAACTCTATTTGTCATCCCGGGAAGCCCTTGACAATTTGGAATAATATGCGTATGATGTATTCGGTTAGCAAAAACTAACTCCTACGTATAAGATAATTAAAACGCATGGTGGATATAGGGAAGGATGCAGGATGATGCCGCTGGCGCTTGCACAGATCGGTGAAGAAAACACCATCAAAAAGGTCGGAGGCAAACCCGAGGTGAGAAAGCACTTGGAAAACCTCGGTTTTGTCGTGGGGGGAAATGTGACCGTGATCACGACTCTCGGCGGGAATGTCATTGTCAACGTCAAAGAGTCCCGCGTCGCAATCAGTAAAGAAATGGCGCAAAAAATCATGATATGATGATTTTGCATATAGACGATGGGAGGAGGAAAATCGCATGAAAACACTCAAACAAGCTAAAATCGGCGATACGGTCAAGGTTGTCAGGCTTCATGGCGAAGGGGCTGTCAAGCGGCGTATCATGGACATGGGGATAACCAAGGGGGTCGAAGTCCATATTCGCAAGGTGGCGCCTTTGGGAGATCCGGTCGAAGTTACGGTCCGCGGTTATGAGCTTTCTATCCGAAAGTCGGATGCGGACATGATTGAGGTCGTATGACCTGGGAGAGGGAGGACCCTCCTCTTTTTTGGAAGGTAGTTAGTTGAAACTTACCGAACGCTTCTGATTGAGGAAAGAGAGGAAAGCCATATGGAGTTAAGAATTGCCCTAGCAGGCAACCCCAACAGTGGTAAAACAACCCTGTTCAACGCACTCACCGGTTCAAACCAATTTGTGGGAAACTGGCCGGGTGTTACCGTCGAGAAAAAGGAAGGCAAACTTAAAAAATACGACGGTGTCACGATCACCGACCTGCCCGGCATCTACTCGCTTTCTCCCTATACATTGGAGGAAGTGGTGGCTCGCAATTATCTGATTGGAGAACGGCCGGATGCGATTCTAAACATTGTTGACGGCACCAATTTGGAAAGAAATTTGTATTTGACCACGCAGCTCACCGAATTGGGAATTCCAGTCGTCGTTGCCATCAATATGATGGACGTGGTGAAAAAGAACGGCGACAAGATCGATGTGACCGAACTTTCCCGGGAACTAGGTTGCACCATTATAGAAATTTCAGCCCTCAAGGGAACCGGCATCAAGGAGGCCGCCCAAGCGGCCGTGGAAGCCGCAAAATCGAGCAAAACGGTACCGATGCATACTTTTTCCGGGGTGGTGGAACACGCCCTGGCCCATATTGAAGAAGCGGCTGTACATCATATGCCGGCTGAACAGCAGCGGTGGTATGCCATCAAGATTTTTGAGAGAGATGACAAAGTCCTCGCCCAATTGGGTCTGAGCCAGGATGTCCTGGACCATATTGAGCAGGATATTCGGGCGGCGGAAGAAGAATGCGACGACGATGCGGAGAGTATCATCACCAATGAACGTTATCTTTACATCGCTTCTCTGCTGAAAGGCTGCTATAAAAAGAAAAGTGCGGGTAAACTGTCCACTTCGGACAAAATCGATAAAGTTGTCACAAACCGATGGGCGGCACTGCCGATTTTCGCAGTCGTCATGTTTATCGTATACTACGTGTCGGTGACAACCGTAGGGACCTGGGCAACCGACTGGGCTAACGACGGCGTGTTCGGAGAGGGCTGGCATTTGTTTGGAATCGGTTCCTCTGCCTACGAAGAAGCGGCGGAGGCTTATGTGGAACCGGGTGCTGTCGTGGAAGCGTTTGAATCGGCGGCGGCAGAAGCCGGCGCTGTGGACGAGGAAGCCTCCAGTGATGAGAAGACCGTCCTTATTCCGGAGGCCGCGGCCTCTCTGACCACCACCGCTTATCTGTATGACGACGAAGGCAACATCGAGAAAGAAATTCCCGTTACCTACGATTCCTACCTGGAGGCGGCCGAACTTGAGGAGCCGGATCCAGCAGAATACGGCGTATGGGTTCCCGGCATTCCGGTTCTGATTTCGAACGGCCTGACCGCCATTCACTGTGCGGACTGGCTGCAGGGATTGATCCTGGACGGTATCGTCGGGGGTGTCGGTGCGGTATTGGGCTTTGTTCCCCAGATGCTGGTGCTTTTCCTGTTTCTTGCATTTCTTGAAAGCTGCGGGTATATGGCGCGTATCGCCTTTGTTATGGACCGCATTTTCCGCAAATTTGGGCTGTCGGGCAAGTCGTTTATCCCCATGCTTATCGGCACGGGATGCGGCATACCGGGGGTTATGGCGTCCCGTACCATTGAAAACGAGCGGGATCGCCGCATGACCATCATGACGACCACCTTTATTCCTTGCGGAGCCAAATTGCCGATCATCGCTCTGATCTCCGGCGCCCTGTTTGGAGGCGCTTGGTGGGTGGCGCCCAGTGCCTATTTTGTCGGAATCGCGGCTATCATTGTGTCGGGAATTATGTTGAAAAAAACCAGAATGTTTTCAGGAGACCCCGCGCCCTTTGTTATGGAACTCCCGGCCTATCACTTGCCCACGGTGGGCAACGTATTGCGTTCGATGTGGGAACGAGCCTGGTCTTTTATCAAGAAGGCGGGGACGGTCATTCTGTTGTCCGCCATCCTGCTCTGGTTCCTTCAGGCCTTCGGTTTCGAAAACGGCAGCTTTGGTATGGTGACGGATCTCAACAATTCCATCCTGGCCGTCATCGGGAGCGCCATCGAGTGGATTTTTATCCCCCTCGGCTGGGGCGAATGGCAGAGCGCCGTCGCGACCATCACCGGCTTGATAGCGAAAGAGAATGTTGTCGGAACCTTTGGTGTCCTCTTCGGAGGGTTTGACGAGGTAGCGGAAAACGGTTGGCAGATTTGGGCAAATATGCGCGAAGTTTTCACGCCTCTCTCTGCGTATTCCTTCCTGATCTTCAATTTGCTCTGCGCTCCCTGCTTTGCGGCGATGGGCGCGATCAAACGGGAGATGAATTCGGCGAAATGGACCTTCTTTGCGATCGGTTATCAATGTGTTTTCGCCTATGCGGTCTCTCTGGTCGTGTACCAGCTCGGTATGTTGTTTACCGGACACGGCAACATCATCGGTTCTATCGTCGCTTTTGCCATCGTGGCTCTTATCTTGTATCTCCTTTTCCGTCCGTATAAAGAGTCGGAAAAACTCTCCAAACCTGTGAGAATCAAATAGTGAATCAGTCCAATGGGAGGATTTCGTATGTGGACATGGATACTGAATAATATCGCGACCTTGCTGGTGGGAGTTCTGTTGCTTGCGGTGGTTGTGGCGATACTTGCGTACATGGTCAGAAACAAAAAGAAGGGAAAATCCTCCTGCGGCAGCAGCTGCTCAAACTGTCCGATGGGTGGCAGATGTCATCAAAAAAAGTGAGAGCACGGGAGGCGCAGGGCATTCGCCGGCGTCTCCCGTGCCTTTTTGACGGGGGTAAGATATGACGGAACATGGACAGGCACTGACCGCTTCCACGATTCGGTATCTTTTGATCCTCAGAAGGCTGGATCGGGAAGAAGGCGGTATCCGCTGTGTGCATATAGCGGAAAAACTGGGTATATCGAAACCGAGCGTCCATCGTATGATGGAAGCCCTTTGCCAGCGTCAATGGATTCAAAAAAACCGGTACGGCACCGTTTGTTTGACAGAAAATGGGCGTTTGATCGCCGACAGGTACGGGGAATACGCGGAAACCGTACGCCTGTATTTTGATGCGGTTTTACCGCCGGACAGCGATATAGACGGTATAACCTGTGTCTTTCTCGCACAAATTCCCATGGACCGCCTGGAGACGGTGTGCGAAAGGATCCGAAACCGTCTGACGGATTTTGACTCCCTGTTTTGACAGAGCGTCGTATATAATGCAAAGCCCCATTTGGGTACACTTCGCAAGATATGTGCCAAACGGGGTTCTTTTCTGTCCGGTAATGGATACGGGCATGAAGGAATGCCTCCGGCATAATAAGGACGGCTAAAATGGTTGTTCGGGGTTCCACGTTGATCCCGCGGACAAAATAGAAACAACCTCTCCTCGTCCGGCATAGACTGGAGCAGAGATATAAAGGAGAGTGGAGAGCATGACAATCGTATATAAAATTTTTATTGATCAAGGACATAATCCACAAAATCCGAATGCGGGAGCCGAGGCCAATGGGCTTCGGGAACAGGACATCACCTATGAGGTGGGGATACGTCTGGCTGAGTTGCTTCGGGAAAACCCACGCTTTGAGGTGCGGCTGTCCCGGAATTCTCCGACCGAGCAGTTGGGCACGAGCAATGCGACCAGTCTGGCCGCCCGTGTAAACGCTGCCAACAGCTGGGGGGCGGATTATTTTATCAGTCTGCACTGTAATGCGAGCGCCATCACCGAGGCAAGCGGTAGCGAAGCCTATGTATACAGCGTCGGCAGCGCCGCCTATTATTTGGGTGAGCAGATCCTGGCTGGGCTGAACTATGCGACGGGGCTGCCTAACCGAGGGGTCCGCACCAATCCGAATTTATATGTTCTACGGCGTACCAGGATGCCAGCCGTACTGGTGGAAATGGGTTTTTTGACCAATCCATACGATGCGGAACTGCTTTCATCCGATCCTCAGAGTTTTGCACGCGGGATTTATGACGGCATTCTGGACTATCTGGATATTTTGTGACGCATATCTCACGACGGCTATGGGCACGATAAAAAAGACGATGATAAGAATGGAGAAAGCACCGAAAGATCAAAAACACAACAAAAAATCGCGTGGAAACAACCAATGGATGAATCCCCATGCGGATTTACGCCCGGACAATCGCGAACGCCGGGATGGTCCGGGAGGTAAATAAAATCCGTCCTTATCGGATTGGGATGCCACTGACAGCAGCAAGGCCGGCCGCATGACGGATGCGACCGGCCGTTGTTGGCGGTGATTTCAAGGCATCCCGGCGGCCTGTTCGGGAGAGGATTTGTTGCTTTTAAAAATAAGAGGTTTCTCTTTCGTGTATCATGCCAGCCGTGTTTCATAGAGAGTGAAATTTCGTGTATGATGCAGATCCAGAGTATTTCGTTTTTCGCCTGTTACGGCATTCCCGTTCCGTTCCGTCCTCCGGCGTATTCAGAAGGATTTAACATGGGACTTTCTGCGCTCCTTTCCTTTTCTAGAGATGCCCTTTATCCCCTTTAGCAGCTTATGCGGAAATGGACAAACTGTGTATGATTTTTCATGATCCGAACAGACCGGTTTCTTGACAGGCGGAAATTTATGCCGTACTATGAAACGAGGCGGATGCCGTATGGTTAAACATTCCACAAGTATCTGGAATGCAAGAAGACCGGACGAAAACCGTCCGGTCTTCCCGTGTTTTTTGAGGAGATTGAAATCTTGGGAGGCGCAGAAAATCATCCGTTCTGTTTTTTCATCAGATTCTCTGCACAGCATTTCAATTCCTGTACGGTATTCATTTCAGGGCCGGACTGCGTAAGCGTCTCCTGTACAAATGGGGGCAGGGTGTTGAAATACTGCTGCATTTCCTGGTTTTTGCATACCGACGGCTGATTCCGGTTTTGTTCCATGCTCCATCCCTCCTCTCAAGCCCGCATGGCCAAATTTTGTACAAATTGTCGGATGTCCTGTTCGGTACGGAATTCTTCGGCGTGCGCGTTAATCTGCTCTTGTATCTCTTCCGGCAGCCGGCTGATGTCGTCAAACGGATTTCCCCCGCGCAGATACGCTGAAATGCCGGGACCGCTAAACGTATCTTGTCCCATTTGGCTCCCTCTTTCATCCGTGAACTGGAAAAAGCCCATGCAGAAATCCGCATAGACTTCTTTCCACAGTTAGTGTGGACGGAATGAGAACATATAGGCACGGGAAACGCTGGATGACGGATTCTGAAAAATCAAGAAAAATTTTCAAAAGAAAAGGGGAGAAGACGATGCTTTGTCCGATGCAGGTAACGACCGCTATCCGGCTGTTGGAGGAACAGGGGTTTGAGGCCTACGCTGTGGGTGGCTGCGTGCGGGACGGCTTGCTCGGCCTCGTCCCCCACGACTGGGACATTTGTACCACGGCTTTGACGGAGGAAATGCGGATGGTGTTTTCCGGTTTCCGCATCATCGAGACCGGGACTTCCCACGGAACCCTAACGGTCATTGTGGACGATCTTCCACTGGAAATCACAACCTATCGGGTGGACGGCCTATATAGTGACCACCGGCGTCCGGACGGCGTCCGTTTCACTTCCAACCTCCTCGATGATCTGTCCCGACGAGACTTTACCATCAACGCCATGGCCTGGCATCCGGAACGGGGACTTCGCGATCCATTCGGCGGAAAAGGAGATCTGGAGAGCCGGCTCTTAAAAACCGTGGGGGAACCCAATGAGCGGTTCGAGGAGGATGCGCTTCGTCTGATGCGGGCCCTGCGCTTCGCCGCCGCCTATGAGCTGCGGGTCGATCCTTTGACTTCTGTGGCCCTGCACAGCAGGCGGGAAGAACTTCGCTTTGTCGCGATGGAGCGCCTGCGTGCCGAACTTGACCGTCTGATTGTCGCCCCCGGTGCGGCGCGTATTTTGACGGAATATCCGGATGTACTAGCGGTCTTTTTGCCTTTTATTGCACCGATGGTCGGATTTCGGCAGTACAGCATTTATCATCATCTTGATGTCTGGTGCCATACGGTCGCAAGTATGAATGCCAGTATTCCGGCTCCTCTCGTCCGCTTGGCTTTATTATTCCACGATGCCGGAAAACCTGCCTGCTTTACCTATGACGAGGAAGGGCACGGCCACTTCTATGGCCACGCGACTGCAGGCGTCTCCATTGCGGAGAAGGCGCTTCGCGCTTTAAAATATGATCGAAAAACGCGGGAGACGGTTGTCCGACTGATTAGGTATCACGATACGCCTATTCCCGCCGAGCCGCCCGCCGTCAAACGATGGCTGAGACGGCTTGGAGAAGAGGAATTCCGTCTCTTGCTCGAGGTCAGGCGAGGCGATGCGATAGGGCATGCACCCTCAGTGGTGTCCGCTTCTTTGGAGGTCGTGGAATCCCTGGGACAATGCCTCGACCAGATTCTCGCAGAAGGGGCCTGTTTCTCGGTGCGGGATTTGGCCGTTGACGGCAATGATGTGATTGCCTGTGGGATTCCTGAAGGGCCGGAGATTGGAAAAGCGCTGGCCTCTCTAACGGAACAGGTGATGGATGGGCAATTGCCGAATGAGCGGGAGTCTTTGCTCCGTTTTTTGCGCGAGCAGTCGGCAAACCGAGAAAATCCTTGATTATTGCCCGTAAAAAGGTTAAAATGATAGAGTTTGGAGACCAAACCACGATCCGTCTTTAAGCTATAATGCGGAATCGATGGAATCGGGGTTTCCGAAGGATGGAGGATTCTGGGTTTGCAGAATTATGTAGATGAAATCCAAAAGCGGCGAACTTTCGCCATCATTTCTCACCCTGACGCGGGGAAGACCACCTTGACCGAAAAGTTGCTGCTGTACGGAGGCGCCATACAGGCAGCCGGCATGGTTAAGGGGAAAAAATCCATGAAGCACGCGGTCTCCGACTGGATGGAAATTGAAAAGCAGCGTGGGATTTCCGTGACCTCTTCCGTCATGCAGTTTCATTATGAGGGGTATTGCATCAATATTCTTGATACTCCCGGCCACGAGGATTTTTCGGAGGACACCTACCGCACTCTGATGGCGGCCGATTCCGCGGTTATGGTAATCGATGGCTCCAAGGGCGTAGAAAAACAGACCATCAAGTTGTTTAAGGTCTGTGTGATGCGGGATATCCCCATCTTCACCTTTATCAATAAAATGGACCGGGAGGCCCGGGATCCTTACGAACTGATGCAGGAAATCGAACAAGTGCTTGGAATCGCTACCTATCCAATCAATTGGCCCATCGGTTCCGGCAAGGATTTCAAAGGGGTGTACGAGCGGGACAAAGGGCGGGTACTCTCCTTTTCTTATAATGGTATCGGGCATGAGGCCGCAGCGAATGAGGCGGGGCTGGACGATCCTCAACTCGAAGAACGGCTGGGTTCCGAACTTTACCATACGCTGCAGGACGATGTGGAGTTGCTCGACGGCGCAGGCGGTGATTTCGACCTGGAAAAGGTGCGTCATGGCAAGCTGTCTCCTGTATTTTTTGGATCGGCGCTGACCAATTTCGGGGTAGAGCCCTTCCTGGAGGACTTTCTCAGGATGACCACACCTCCGCTGTCCCGTCATTCTTCTGCCGGGGATATCGACCCCTTCAGCCCGGACTTTTCCGCTTTTGTCTTTAAGATTCAGGCGAACATGAATAAAGCCCATCGGGATCGGGTGGCTTTCATGCGCATCTGTTCCGGCAAGTTTGAGAAGGGACAAGAGGTTTTTCATGTTCAGGGAGGCAAGAAAATCCGTCTGTCTCAGCCACAGCAGATGATGGCGCAGGAACGCGAAGTCGTGGACGAAGCTTATGCCGGGGATATTCTCGGCATTTTCGATCCAGGGATTTTTTCCATTGGGGATACTGTCTGTGCGCCGGGGAAATCCTTTGCCTTTGAGGGAATTCCTACTTTCGCGCCCGAGCATTTTTCTCTTGTCCGTCAGACCGACACCATGAAGCGCAAACAGTTTATCAAAGGTACCTCCCAGATCGCTCAGGAAGGCGCTATTCAGGTTTTTCAGGAACTGGGCGGCGGTATGGAGGAGGTCATCGTGGGTGTTGTGGGCACCCTGCAGCTTGACGTGTTTGAATACCGTTTAAAAAATGAATACGGCGTGGAAGTTCGGATGGAGGGGCTGCCTTATCAGTTTATCCGCTGGATCGTCGGAGAGGATATCGATGTCAAGGCCCTTGATCTGAGTTCCGATACCAAACGAGTGCAGGATATGCGGGGCCGTCCATTGCTGTTGTTTACCAACTCTTGGAATATACAATGGGCGCTCGACCATAACAAGGGACTGGTTCTGGAGGAATTCAGCCGTTCATAAGGAGGATGGCGTTTATGAACATCCAGATCTTCGGAAAATCCAAGTGTTTTGATACCGCCAAAGCGGAACGATATTTTAAGGAACGGCGTATTCCTTACCAGTGGATCGACGTGGTAAAATACGGAATCAGCAAGGGAGAATTGCGGAGCGTTTGTACGGCTGTGGGCGGTCTTTCCTGTCTCATCGATGACAAGGCGAAAGGGGCTGAGATGATTCGTTATCTCGCCTATGAGGCGGACAAAGAGGAAAGACTGCTGGAAAACCCAAAGCTGCTGCGGACGCCGATCGTCCGCAACGGAAAAAAAGCCACCGTGGGATATTGTCCCAAGATTTGGGAGGAATGGCGGCAGAAAGGCTGATACGGATAGCTAGAAAGGGGATAAAACCTATGGAGCCGGACAAGACGCTGGACGGCATGGCGGCGCCCCTGCTGGATTGGTACCGCCTGCACGTCCGTCCCTTGCCTTGGCGGGAGACCCCGACTCCTTATCGGGTATGGGTATCCGAAATCATGCTGCAGCAAACCCGTGTGGAGGCTGTCCTGCCTTATTTCGACCGGTTTATGGAGACCCTTCCGGATGTTGCCGCCCTCGCCGAAGCGCCAGAGGAGCTTCTGCTCAAGCTGTGGGAAGGGCTGGGGTATTACAGTCGGGTCCGGAACCTGCAGAAGGCCGCTCGGATAGTCGTGGAGGAATACGGAGGCTACATACCCGACCAGGTGGAGGAGCTTCTCCGCCTGCCCGGGATCGGGGCGTATACCGCCGGGGCTGTGGCGTCGATTGCCTATGGACGAAGGGCTGCCGCCGTGGACGGCAACGTCCTGCGGGTATTCG
This sequence comes from uncultured Oscillospiraceae bacterium, assembly GCA_900553525.1. Taxonomy (GTDB): domain Bacteria; phylum Bacillota; class Clostridia; order Oscillospirales; family Acutalibacteraceae; genus UMGS1623. Next base: position 9,513 of record USDZ01000001.1, on the reverse strand, counting down.
CCCGCCTGACCGCCTGCAAGGAGGATGTACTCCGTCCGGCAGTGAAAAAAGCCCTTTCCGAAGTGGTATTGTCCCAAGTGCCGGAGAACACTCCCGGCGCCTTCAATCAGGCGGTGATGGAACTGGGAGAGACGGTCTGTCTGCCCAATACCGAACCGCGCTGTGGGGCTTGTCCGCTTCGTCCGTTGTGCAGGGGGGCCGCCGAAGGGATTGCCCGAGAATTGCCTGTCCGTTCTCCTAAGAAAGCCCGACGGGTTGAGTATCGCTTGATTCTGGTGGTGGTGACGGAGGAAAACGTACCCCATGTCCTGCTTCACCGCCGCCCTTTCAAAGGCTTGCTGGCCGGCTTATGGGAATTGCCGGGACTGGAACTGCCTGCTGAATCGGACGACGAATCCTTCCTGCGGGCAATGGCGGAACAAGTGGCCTCCGCTTGGGGAATCCGCCCGGTTTCCACACAGTCCCTCGGCAAAGGCCGCCATATCTTCTCTCATGTGGAATGGCGGATGCAGGGAATGCTGCTGATGGCGCCGCCTTTTGATCCGCCTGCGGACTGCCGTCTTGTAACGGCTCGGGAGATGGCGGAGCACTTGGCTCTGCCAAGCGCTTTCCGTGCCTACGCTTCCCTTTTGCCCATACTGTTGACTCCAAATGGGGATGGAGACGGGCTGAATAAAGGAAAGGATGGAAAAATGCCATGAAGCGAAACGATTATCTGTCGTGGGACGAGTATTTTATGGGGATTGCTCTGCTGTCGGCCCAGCGCAGCAAGGATCCCGGCACCCAGGTTGGGGCTTGCATCGTAGGGGAGGATAATAAAATCTTATCGGTCGGCTACAATGGTATGCCGGCAGGGTGCAGCGACGATATAATGCCCTGGGATCGTGAGGGGACACCTCTGGAGACCAAATATCTGTACGTCTGTCACGCCGAACTGAATGCCATTCTCAATCATGGACGTACTGGCTTGAAAGGTGCAAAACTTTACACCACACTGTTTCCCTGCAATGAATGCGCTAAGGCCATTATTCAGTCGGGCATCCGGGAAGTGGTGTACTTACAAGATAAATACGCCGACACCGATGCTGTAACGGCGTCCAAAAGGATGTTCGGATTGACAGGTGTCATTCTTCGTGCTTACACGCCGGGTCATAAACAGATTACGCTGGACTTGTAATGGCATAAAACTTTACTCGATGGTGGGGTGGGAGTGTGCAGACGGTACTCATTACAGGGGCTTCGGGCGGAATCGGCCGTGCTGCGGCGCGGTTGTTTGCAAAGCAGGGCTACGCCGTGGCGGTGCATTACCACCAGTCCCGCCGGGCAGCGGAGGTTCTTGTCCAAGAGTTGGAAGCGGTAGGGGCTGACGCGCTCCTCGTTGAGGCGGATATGTCAGACGACCGAGAGGTGGCGCGGATGGTCCGGCAGACCGAAGAAGCTTTTGGTGAAATCTCTGTCTTTATTCACAACGCAGGCATCGCTTCCCAAAAACTTCTGACCGATTTACAACCTGAGGAATGGCGTGCTCTGATGGGAGTTCATCTAGACGGCGCGTATTATGGATGTCGGCATGTCATTCCCGGTATGGTGCGGCGGAAACGGGGAAAAATCCTGTTTGTATCCTCCGTGTGGGGGATAACGGGAGCTTCCTGTGAGGCAGCCTACTCCGCGGCAAAGGCCGGGCTGATTGGGCTGACCAAAGCGCTTGCGAAGGAATTGGGGCCTTCTTGTATTCAGGTGAATTGTGTCGCGCCGGGGGTGATTGACACAGCCATGTGTGCCGGGTTGGGTGAGGAGACCCGTTGTTCTCTTGCCGAGGAGACGCCGCTTGGGCGGTTGGGAACTCCGGAGGATGTGGCGTCAGCTTTGTATTTTCTCGCGTCTTCCGGAGCCGATTTTATCACTGGGCAGATACTCGGAGTGGACGGCGGATTCGCCGTTTGACTGGTAGAATTTCCATCTGTCACAGCAGTTTTACAGTGGTCTAGCGGCTTCCTTCAATATGCAGAAATCGCGGCAGTGCGTAGGACCAATGGGAGATCGCCCGGTTGTCGGCGTCCTCGCTGTGCGTGGCTACCCATACATTATCGGGCGTGGGGTGTTCGCCGACCGAGACAATTAAGGCCGTATGTCCAAAGGTGACGCCATTGTCGAAGGACAGCTGCATGACATCCCCGATTTGCAGTTGATGCAGTTCGGCAGGCCATCCGTATGGACCGGTTTTGGCGTTGGTGGTGATAAAACGGTAGAAGGGTTGGACTCCCGTCCAGGCGGGCGCCCGGTTGTTTAAGGAAGCGTAATACCAACCGAACGTTGGCGTATAATTCATTGAGGCCCCGCCGGCGCGGAGACATTGAGAGACAAAGTTGGTGCAGTCACCTCCCATGTCCGAAAAATCGCTGTAAGCCGGGTTGCGTCCGTAGGCCCATTTGTGTGCGTATGCAACCGCTTTTTCACGGTCATAGCCATACATGCGGCCATCTCCGTCCTTTCTGTAAGAGAATGGTTCATCACTCCATTTTATGCAGGCGGAGGGTGATTGGCTTGCGATGGCCGCGGTCATACTACCTTCGGGAAATCCATATCCTGACGAAGGAGGATGCTGGATGCGACTTTGGCATGAGGGACTGCTTTTCCATCTGCCACGGGCACAGTTGCTTGGGCAGCACCGGGAATGCTGCGCACTCAGGGGCCTTTCATGGGGAAAAAAGCACGCGGTGGTGGACTATGTGTTTTCTCACCCGCCCGAATATCTGATTGTGTATCATCTGCGGGTGATGATGGAAATGGCTCGTCGCGGCTATCGGGTCGAGCCGAAATGGGTCTCACCCCGGTATCGCGGACGCCGCTGCGATCCTTGGAATATCGACGCGGCACAGATAGCGGAGCTGGCCTGCCGCAGGCCAGTCTATCCGGAGCATGACCGAAAATACCTTGAGGAATGCCTGTACAATCTGCGGCAAAAAGGAATCAACTTGTCCATCGAATCATCTGAATAAAGGAGCGATAGCCATGCAGGGGACGCAGAAAATGAATCGGGAGGAAATCCAGGAGGAATACAAGTGGAGAATGGAAGATATCTATCCGGACACAGCGGCTTGGGAACGGGATTTTGCCTCTTTGCAGCCCATAGGGGACCAGGTCGCGGCGTATGCCGGCCGTTTGGGAGAAGAAGACGCACTGGTATCCTGCCTTCTTCTGGATGAGAAGCTATCTATGACTTTGGAAAAGGTATACGGTTACGCCCGGATGTTGCAAGATCTTGACAATGCGTCTCCCACAGCTCAGTCGATGCAGGAGCGGGCCATGACCCTGCTTTTTCAAATCCAGGAGAAAACGGCGTTTTTGCTTCCGGAACTGACTTCTCTCGATCCGGCATGGCTGCGGGACGTGGTGAAACGACGTTCGGAACTCCAGGATTTCCATCATATGATCGACAACGTGATCCGTTCCAGGGCCCATGTTCTGTCCTCCAGGGAAGAGCAGATCCTCGCCATGGCGTCTCCGGCGCTCGAGTCGATGGATAATGCCTTTTCTATGTTGGACAGCGTGGATCTCGGCCGTGGCGAGGTGACGGACGAGTCCGGAAACCGGGTGATGCTGACTGACGGCCTTTTTGCCCGGATGCGGGAAAGCCGGGACCGGCGGGTGAGGGAAGAGGCCTTTGAAGCCCTGCACGGCGCCTTTCAAAAGATGGGCAACACCATTGCGGCGCTTTATTCTGGTCAGGTAAAGGCGGATGTCTTTTCGGCCAGGGTTCGGGGATATGCGGACAGTCTGGATGCCGCGTTGTTCGCCGATGCCCTGCCTCGTTCTATCTATACCGGTCTCATCCAGACTGTGCGGTCTGCGTTGCCGGTCTATTACCGGTATTTGGAGTTGCGCCGCCGACTGCTGGGGGTGGACCAGCTACACATTTATGATTGTTATGTGCCGGTGGTGGAGATGCCGGAGGTGGAATACACCTACGAAGAGGCCAAAGGCGCCGTACTCACCTTTCTCACCCCGCTGGGAGAAGGGTATATCCGTGATTTGAAGGAGTTGTTGTCCGGGGGCAAAGTCGATGTCTATGAGACACCGGGCAAAACCACCGGCGCCTATGCAACGGATGTATACGGTGTGCATCCCTATATGTTGCTCAATTTTGCGGGACAGCTCGGGGATGTCTTCACCCTGGCGCACGAAGCGGGGCACTGCCTGCATACCCAATATTCCAATACGCAGCCCTATGTCAATAAGGATTACCCGATTTTCCTCGCCGAGATCGCCTCGACCGTCAATGAAAACATCCTGATGCGGGGCATGATGTCCCGCTGCGATGTTTCCACAGAAGAAGGGCGCAAGGAAAAAGCTTTTCTTATCAATCGGTATCTTGAGGAATTTCGGGGAACGGTGTTTCGTCAGACCATGTTTGCAGAATTTGAGTTGGAGGTCCACCGGATGGCCGAGGCGGGCGAGCCCCTGACCGCCGAGACGCTCTGCCATGTTTATCGGCAGCTTCTGGAGGTTTATTTTGGTCCATCTGTGGCCATTGACGACTATATGAACTGGGAATGGGCGCGGATCCCGCATTTTTACCGGGCATTTTATGTATTTAAATATGCGACTGGCTTTTCCGCTGCTGCCGCAATTAGCCGGAGAATCCTGGACGGGGGAGAGGTCGGACCGTATTTGGATTTCCTACACGCGGGAGGCAGCGATTATCCGGCCAATACCCTTAAACGTGCCGGCGTAGACATGAGCACTCCGGCGCCGGTGGAGGAGGCCTTGCGGGAGTTCGCAGATTTGGTGGATGATATGGAACGTCTGCTGCAATAAAAGGCTCGTCGTTTTCGGGTTGCCGTATAACCGTGAGAAATCGATATCCGGGGCATTGTGGATGTTAATAAGAGCCTCTTCCACGTTGCTCTCCCAGTGACGATCCGAACAGCCCTCACTTGTTATGGAGTATATCTCATACTTCCTAATAAGTGGGGGCTGTTCACTTCGTTATCGCACTTTGGCAAAATAGATGCCGCTTTGTGTTTATTGGAACTGAGACCGATATAGACCGGCATAAACGCCGCCCCGTTCCATCAAACTGTGGTGGTCGCCCTGTTCCACTATGTCGCCGTTCCGGACTACCAGAATGGTATCCGCATTCTGAATTGTGGAAAGACGATGGGCGATTACAAAGCAAGTCTTTCCTTTCATCAATGTGCGCATGGCCTCCTGGATTTGAATTTCCGTCCGCGTATCCACATTGGAGGTGGCTTCATCGAGGATAAGCATATTGGCATCGAGAAGCATGGCCCGCGCGATAGTCAACAGTTGTTTCTGCCCCTGAGAAATGTTCATGCCGTCCTCATTAAGGATGGTATCGTATCCCTCCGGCAGACGGGATATATAAGAATGGATTTTGGCTGCCTTGGCGGCCGCTTCCACCTCCTCCCGTGTGGCATTCTTTTTGCCGTAGGCGATGTTGTCGAAAATGGAGCCGTGAAAGAGCCAAGTGTCCTGAAGAACCATGGCATAGGCGAGCCGCAGGCTTTTTCGGGTCACCTGCCGGATCTCTTTTCCGTCCAGATGGATATGGCCGGCATCCGGGTCATAGAAACGCATCAGCAGATTGATAACTGTAGTTTTGCCGGCTCCTGTTGGACCCACGATTGCCACTAAATTTCCGGGTTCCGCCTTCAAACTCAGATCCTGGATAACGGTTTTATCCGGCAAATAGCCAAACCGGATATGTTCCATTTCGACGGATCCGCGCACATGATCGAGCATAGCGGCTCCTGGAACATCCTCCGGCTCGACGGGTTCGTCAATGAGAAGAAATACACGTTCCGCGGCCGCGCAGGCGGATTGCAGCTCGCTGATGATATTGGCAATCTCGTTGATCGGACCGGAAAACTTCCGGGAATAGAGAACAAAAGAAGAGAGTGCGCCAAGTCCCAATTTTCCGAATAAAAAGAGTATAGCTCCGAACATGCTGATGAGCGACAAGGAGAGATTATTGATGAAATTCACCGATGGCCCGGTCATACTCCCGTAGTAGTCGGCATTGTAATACGCATCCACCGCTTCCTTATTCTTAACGTCGAAACGGCCGACCATAGTCTGTTCCTGGTGATAGGCCTTAATCGTTTTCTGGCCGGTGATGATTTCTTCGACAAACCCGTTGAGTTCCCCGAGCTTGAGCGACCGGTTTCGGAACAATGGCCGTACTTTGCGGGTCATATAGCGGGTAAACACAATGGAAATGGGGATCGTCACTGCAAACACGAGAACCAACAGCGGAGAAATGGCCAGCATCATGATGAGAGAGCCGACTACCGTGATGAAGCTGGTCGCCACCTGAAGCAGGTCATTGGATAGGGAGGCGTTGACCGTGTCGATGTCGTAAGAAATACGGCTGATGATGTCACCCGTCTGATGACTGTCAAAATATCGAACCGGCAGTTCCACAAGATGGCGAAAAACATCCTCCCGCATCTGAAAAACCACTTTTTGACTCAATCGGATCATCAGAACAGAAAGAACATAGGAGAACAGGGAAGAGAGCAAATAAAATAAGATCATCAGCCCGCAGTAAAAGAATACCCGGGGGAAATCGACTTCACCCGGCACGGTACCGATGGCATCGATAGCCCGCCCGGACAGGGTAGGGCCGATTAATGCGAACAGGTTGCTCGCCACCGTCAGCAATAGAGCGAAGAATACCATCCACTTGAAACGATAAAGATATTTCCACATACGAAGTAAGACTTTTTTGCGATCTTTGGGTTTATCCGGAATACCACGCGGGCCCTTAGGCAACCTCCCCACCTCCCATCTGCGACCGGCTGATCTCCCGGTAAAGTTCACAGGTATCCATCAGTTCCTCATGAGTGCCGTACCCGAGTTCCCGCCCTTCTTCCAGGACCAGAATGTGATCGGCATGGAGGATAGAACTAATCCGCTGGGCAATGACAATGGTGGTCGTACCCTGAAATTCAGCGGCCAAGGCATGGCGAAGAAGAGCATCGGTTTTGTAGTCCAGAGCGCTCGAGGAATCGTCCAGTATTAGAATTTCTGGATTACCGGCGAGAGCGCGGGCAATGAGAAGACGCTGCTTCTGACCGCCGCTCAGATTCGTTCCCTTGGCCGTCAGCCGATGTTCAAAGCCATCGGGAAGAGAGCGGATAAATTCCATCGCCTGTGCGCATTGTGCCGCTTTTTCGATTTGTTCTCGAGGCAGTTTTCGACCAAAATCGATATTTTCCGCAATGGTGTCGGCAAACAGAACATCGTTTTGAAAGACGACCCCGAATTTTGTGTGCAGGACTTCCGCTGGAATCGACTCTACCTTTTGCCCGTCAATCCGAATCTCCCCCGAATCCACGTCATACAGACGCATCAACAGGGAAACAATGGTACTCTTGCCGCAGCCGGTGGCCCCTATGATGCCCAGCGTTTCCCCCCGCTTTAGACGGAAAGAGATATCCCGCACGTTATCCTCCTTTTTTTGATAGGAAAAGGTGACATGATGAAAGAGAATGTGATAGGATACATCAATTGAATCCGGCCGGCCAATGGACAGCTCTTCCGGCGTATCCAATACCTCGCGGATTCGCCCGGCCGAGGCGCTTCCTTTCGAAAACATCACGAACATACGGGTGATGGAGAGCATGGCGTTTAAAATGATGGTGAAATAGGTCAGGAAAGCCAATATCTTACCAGGCTGGGTCAGCCCCCCATTTACTCGAAAGGCTCCTACGACGATAACCGCTGTCAACCCTAAGTTTAAAAAGAGATTCATCAGGGGATTGGTCAAAGCCATGGTCATTCCGGCCTTTTTTTCCCGAATCACCACCTGACCGTTTACAGTGGAAAAACGCTCTTTTTCGTAATCGGTTTTGGAAAGCGCTTTGATTACCCGGATACCGGTGATGTTTTCCCTAACGGTGCGTACCATGGCATCTACGCCTTGTTGCAGCTTCGTGTACAGGGGAATCCCTTTTCTGGAAACCCCATATACCACAAAAGCGATAAGAGGGAGAACGGCGATCAGCACCAGGGAGAGGACCGGTTCAAGAAGCAACGTGATCAGGATGCCGCCTATGAGCAGGATGGGCGCCCGAATACCCAGACGCTGCATCATGCCGATCATCTGATGGACATTGTAGGTATCCGAAGTCAGACGAGACTCCAGGGAAGGAATGGTGTATTCGTCGATCTGTTTACACGAAAGATGGGAAATTTTGGAAAACAGGTCGTGCCGCAGAGCTTCCGTGGTATGCTGGGCAACCCACGAGGCCATACGATTAGCCACAATATTCGTAATCAGCGCTATTGCCGCGCAGAAGATCATAACTCCACCCCAAAAGAAGATCAACGGGACGTTTTTCAGGGGAACAACATTGTCGATAATATAAGACAAGATTCCGGGAAGAAGCAGATCCATGATGGTTCCGACAAACTTAATGATTAAACCAACAGACATGCGCGGCAGATAGGGTTTCAGATACTGAAAAATCCGGTCCATAGCGAAATACCCAGCCTTTCGGAAATTGGGATTGGCGGCGAGTTTTCAAACAGGCGAAGTGCTATCCGATCTGGACGTTTGAGCGGGTTCTACTGCGGCGACAGCTTTCTTAGTGATACGCTTCAGTAAAGAGAGCAAGCATATCTGCTCCTCCAGGCTCAACTCCTCCAGCAACAGCCGGTTCCAGTCTTCCATGAGTTCATAAACCCTGGGCAACACGGCTTCTGCCTTGTTCGTTGGATAGACCCGCAGCACACGCCGATCTTCCGGGTCGGATTCTCTCCGAACAAAACCCTCCTGTTCGAGCAGACCAAGTTGTCTGGTAATATTGCTTTTATTCACACATATCCGCCCGGCCAATTGCTCTTGCGAGATCCCGGGACATTTGCAGACGTGAAAAATATAGATGTGCTGTCGGCCATTCAGTCCTTCAATTTTATCATGGCGAAAACGCCCGGAACAGCGGTGAATCCGACTGATATACTTCATGAGAGATTCCACAATACCACCTGCTTTTAATGGCTGAATTTGCAAGAAGAATATACCACATAAAGGTTGCGGATGCAACTATTTCCACTTGTCCCTTTGGAGAGAGGGGAGAAAAAGCGTGTCCGATTTTGATGTTGGCTCTTGATGATGCCTTCGAGATGCGGTATACTATTTCCATATTGGCAGCCCTTTTTCGGGAGGTTTTATGAAGATACTGACACGGGCGGGCGCGGCCCGCCGCGGGCGTTTGGCAACCCCGCACGGCACGATCGAAACCCCGGCGTTCATGAATGTCGCAACCTGCGGTGCCATCAAAGGAGCGGTTTCTGCGTATGATCTGGCGGATCTGAAGTGCCAGGTGCAGCTGTGCAATACCTATCATCTACATCTCCGTCCGGGAGATAAGCTGATCCGGGAACTCGGGGGGCTCCATGCCTTCACAGGATGGCAAGGCCCCATTCTGACCGACAGCGGGGGATTCCAGGTCTTTTCGTTGGCGGGACTGCGTCGTATTAGGG